>JAAYTO010000233.1 GCA_012523755.1 Clostridium sp.
AGTAAAAATCTACTAAAGCTGGCTATATAGCTGGTAATTATTCGAGGATGGAACATTCTTTTGAGCTTGGGTAAACTTGTCTCAATAGAGATATTGACCAAGAAGCCATCTGCCTCTATAGGCGGTGGTAGTTCACAATAGAGAAAGATTAGAAATAATAATACCAATGCTCTATTCCTTGAAAGCAGGGAAATTATGAGCAAAGCGAAGTTTCATGAGGTGATTTTATTGACAAGGTTTGGACCTTCCGGTAATCCGGAAAGTTTTTATAAGCAGGGATACAAGTCTTCTTCCCAGATGCCAGCATGGCTTGCGACAATGGGACTTGAGGCATATGAATACCAGTGCAACAGGGGAGTGAACTTAGGTGAAAAGAAGGCTCGTGAAATCGGTGAGGAAGCTGTAAAAAATGATATATTCTTAAGTATACATGCCCCGTACTACATAAATCTGGCAAGTCCTGAAGAAGAAAAAAGGGCGAATTCCAAAAGGTATATTATTGAGACTTTGACCGCCGCTAAATGGATGGGTGCTAAAAGGATTGTTGTCCACACCGGTTCTTACGCCAAGGTTGACAAAAAGTGGGCTCTTGAAACTGCTATCAATTTAATTGGTGAGATATTAGAGGAAGCAGACAGCAGTGGCCTTGGAGATGTATTAATCTGTCCCGAGGTTTTAGGTAAAAAAAATCAACTGGGTTCACTGGATGAGATAATTGAAATGTGCAGGATTCATGAAAGGCTAATGCCTACAGTGGATTTTGGACATATACATGCACGATGCCAGGGCAGTCTCAACTCCCCTGAAGATTTTGAAAAGGTAATTAATAAGCTGGAAAATGCCCTGGGTTTTGAAAGGATCAAAAACCTTCATTCTCATTTCAGCCGCGTTGAGTTTACAAAGGGAGGAGAAAAGAAACACTGGAATATTGATGATGCAAAGTTCGGTCCCGAATTTGACCATTTGGCAGAGGTTATTTTAAAAAAGGGTATGGAGCCGGTTATTATTTGTGAGTCGAGAAGTGACATGGCAAAGGATGCCTTAAAGCTTAAAAAAATATATGAGAGTTTAAAGTCAGGGTAAAATTGCCTTGCCTTGTTTTGATTATCTTTACTTGAGATATAATATAATAGTATGAAAACTGATTTTAGGAACTGCAAAGCGTTTCGAATTTATTGAATCTGAGAGATAATATAACAGTATGAAAACTTTGCACTAACGAGTCTTGAAAAGGGGGAATTGAAATGAAAAAGGTGCTTGTGATTAATGGCCCAAACTTGAATCTATTGGGGCAAAGGGAAAAGGAGATTTATGGAAAGGAAACCCTTGAGGATATTGCCATTAAAATGAATACCGAGGCAATAAAACTAAATATTGATTTAAGCTTTATACAGACCAATCACGAAGGTGAAATAATTGACAAGATCCATGAATCAAAGGGAAAAATAGATATTATAATTATAAATCCGGGTGCATATACTCATTACAGCATTGCAATTAGGGATGCCATAAAAGCTGTTGAAATTCCTGCAATTGAGATTCATTTGTCGAATATACATGCCCGGGAGGAATTCAGGAGCAAATCTGTGATAGCTCCTGTGTGTGTTGGGCAAATCAGCGGATTAGGAAGTACAGGCTACATGCTTGCACTCAAAGCAGCGGCTTGTTTATAACACCTCGGTTCAAAGAAAACTTTTCGACTGTAGAAAAGTTTTCTTGCCTCTAGTACCTACACTTTTTTATATGCTCAAATACTAAAATACCTAAAGTGATAAGTAAGATTGAAAAATAAGTATTAACAGTGCTTTGTGGCTTGGCAATGTGAAAGGAATGGATGTAAAATGAAAAGTCTAATTGAAAAAAGAATTGATAAATTAAGGCTGTTGCTTAAAGAAAAAGAAATAGATGCAGCACTGGTAACAAAGAGGGAAAACTATGTCTATCTATCCGGATTTAATGGAAGTTTTGCAAATCTAATAATTACCCAAAACGAAGCTTTTCTTGTGACGGATTTCAGGTATGTGGAGCAGGCGGCGAAGCAGGCGTCTCTATATGAGATAATAGAGTACAAGGATAGTGTTTTGGTTACAATCAACAATATTGTAAAAAGAAAAGGCATTGATATACTGGGGTTTGAGGAGGAGTATACAACCTTTAAAAAATACAGAGAATTTGAGGAAAAACTCAATGTTAAGAAAATAAAGCCTTTGGCGGGGATAATCGATAACCTTAGAATGAAAAAGGATTCCGGGGAACTGGAATTAATAAAAAAAGCGGTAAAAATTGCCGATGATGCCTTTAGTCATGTGCTAGATTATATAAAGCCCGGTGTAAAAGAGATTGAGGTGGCCGCTGAATTGGAATACTATATGAAAAAACAGGGGGCAAAGGATACATCCTTTGATACTATTGTGGCATCCGGGCATCGTTCAGCTCTCCCTCACGGTGTTGCCTCAGAAAAAGTTATTGAGCATGGAGATGCTGTCACAATGGATTTTGGAGCAATATTCAAAGACTATTGCTCCGATATGACCAGGACTGTTTTTGTTGGAAATCCCAGCGGAGAGCTTTCAAGGATTTATAATATTGTGCTTTCAGCACAGCAAAGTGCCATCCGGGGTGCTAAAAAAGGCTTAACTGGAAAGGAGATTGATTCAATAGCGAGAGATGTTATTTCAAAGGACGGTTATGGAGATTATTTTGGGCATGGCTTAGGTCATGGAGTAGGCTTGGAAATCCATGAAGAACCGAGACTTTCACCAAAAGGAAGCATAATAATGGATGATGGAATGGTTGTTACGGTGGAGCCGGGTATTTACATTCCCGGACTGGGTGGTGTGAGAATTGAAGATATGATTGTAATAAATGGAGACAATCCATTGGTGCTTACAGAATCGTCCAAGAATATGATTGTAATTTAGGGAGAATAAGTATATTTTAATGATTAAATTTACTGTACATGAAAATATATCTTGAAATAGTTGCGATTTTATTTTAATATTAAGTTGTTGAATAATTATTGGATACGCAGGTCAATTAGAGTGCCTGTAACTTATGTTAAAGATAATTAAAGATAAATTTTTTTTGGAGGGATAATTAAATGATTTCAGCTGGAGATTTTAGAAATGGTGTGACTTTTGAACTTGACGGGCAGATATTTCAGGTTGTTGAGTTCCAGCACGTTAAACCGGGTAAAGGAGCTGCTTTTGTCAGGACAAAACTTAAAAACATAGTCACAGGTGCTACTATTGAAAAAACCTTTAGTCCTACAGATAAAATGCCCAAAGCCCATATTGACAGGAAAGACATGCAGTACCTGTATAGCGATGGGGACTTGTATTACTTTATGGATGTTGAGACCTATGAACAGTTGCCTTTAGGTCAGGATAAGATAGGAGATGCATTAAAATTTGTCAAAGAGAATGAGATTGTCAAAGTCCTTTCCCACAAAGGCAATGTTTTCGGAATAGAGCCTCCTAACTTTGTTGAACTTGAAGTAACTGAAACAGAACCGGGCTTTAAAGGTGATACTGCAACGGGGGCGACAAAGCCTGCTACTGTTGAGACGGGAGTATCGATTAAGGTTCCCTTGTTTGTTAATGCTGGTGATAAAATTAGAATCGATACAAGAACCGGAGAGTATATGGAAAGGGTATAATGGTTATAATAAAATAAACTTCAATAATATGGAGGTGCTGTATGCGGGTAATCAGAGAAAGAGTGTCTTATTTAAAAGGTCTTGCAGAGGGAATGCAGCTTGACGATTCCACTAATGAGGGAAAGATAATAAAGGCTATGATAGAGGTTTTAGATGATATAGCATTGACTGTTGATGACCTTGTAGAGGCACAGCAGCAACTAGAAGAATATGTTGATGATATTGATGAGGATTTGGCTGAATTTGAAAGAATATTGTATGATGAGGATTATGACTGTGATGATGAAACCATTGCCGAGATAGAGTGTCCTCATTGTCATGGAATCTTTGAACTGAAAGAAGATATGATAGATGACGATAAAGATTCCTTTAAATGTCCGAACTGTAATGAGGATATATCCTTCCAGTGGGAGTGCCACTGTGAGGAATGTGATTCAAAGGAAGAACAGGTACAGTAAAAAAACTGTATAGGATCTTTAATATTCTATTTTGAAAAATACCATAGTAAGCTTTTAAAATGGGCGGGAAAATAATTTCCTGTCCATTTTTTACGCAATCAGTGTTAATATATGCAAAGAGTAGAAAAATGTGGGAAAAACATTGTGGGACAAGATGTAGAAGCCTGTTAGCACGACGAGGAAAGGGAGAGCATTTTTTTGTCATAAATGTGGACAAATCCAAATATTAATAAATGAAAAGGAATTGAATAAAAACCAACATATATAAAACGAGGGGGGCTTTTATGGCAACAAAAGATAAGCTGGTTTTTAGGGTTGAGGAAGTTCAGAAGATTGAGAGGGAAATCTTAAAAGTTATATGTCACGAGATAAGAGATGTTTTAAAGAGTGTAAGTCTAATGGATTTAATGACCACAGAGGAATTGAGACTAAGGGCAAACAAGCCTTTGATGCTTCAGAACTCAAAGGGTAGTTTTTTTATAAATACCGAAGGCAAGCTTACCGAAAGCAGGGCAAACCTTTTTTATGTGAATCAGGAACAGATAATCAAAACACTGGAGCTCGTGAGTGAGAACTCAATTTATGCCTTCCAAGATGAAATTAAAAATGGGTATCTGACAATACGGGGAGGACACAGGGTTGGTATTACCGGAAGGGTAGTTTTATGTGAAGACGGCATAAAAAACATTAAAGACATTTCCGGGCTTAACATAAGGTTTTCAAGGGAGGTGAGCGGGTGTTCGTCAGGGATTGTAAAATACATTATAAACGGCAAAAAAAGTATATACAACACCCTTATAGTCTCTCCGCCGCAGTGTGGAAAAACAACCATGTTAAGGGACATAACTAGGGTTATAAGTGACGGAATAGATGGGATTGGTTTTAGAGGGCTTAAGGTTGGTATTGTAGATGAGCGTTCAGAGATAGCGGCATGTTATAAAGGGGTTCCGCAGAACAGGGTGGGAACTAGAACCGATGTTTTGGATGCTTGTCCAAAGCAGCTTGGCATGATGATGATGCTAAGATCCATGTCTCCCGATTTGATTGTGACGGATGAGATAGGAACCAGTGGTGATAAGAATGCTGTTATGCAGGTTGTAAATGCTGGGGTCAAGGTAATAACTACGGCTCATGGATATAATGTTTCGCAGCTTAAAACCAGAAAAGAGGTATTGAGTTTGATGCAGGAAAAGGTATTTGAAAGATATGTAGTTTTGAGTGCGAGAAGGGGACCGGGAACCGTTGAAGAGATAATTGACGGGGAAACATTGGATATTTTATATAAAGGAGATTGAATATGCTGCTAAAAATAGTTGGAAGCTTGATTGTTTTTATTTCCAGCAGTCTGTTGGGATATATGTATTCCCGGAAGTGTTCGGAACGTCCAAAGGATTTGAGGACTCTGCAGGGGCTTTTACAGATGTTTGAAAACGAAATAAGTTTTTTATCCAATGTGCTGACTAAGGCTTTTTTAAAGATCTACAGATGTAACGACAGTGGTGTATCTGCTTTTTTTGGGCACACTGTTGAGATTTTAAACAGCGATGCGGGAATAAACGCTCGGGATGCCTGGACAAAAGCCGTTAGAGAGAATATAAATAAAACAGCCTTAAACAGTGAGGACGAAGAGATTCTGATTTCCTTCGGAAAGCTTCTGGGAAGCTCTGATGTTGAAGGACAAATCAAAAACATCAGACTAACGTTAAACCAGCTTAAAATGCAGGAAGAAAAGGCGGAGGAACTGAGGAAAAAAAATGAATCCATGTATAGGAATCTGGGGGTGCTTGGGGGCTTGGCAATAATTATTATATTGTTCTAACTTCATAGTAGGAGTGAATATACTTGTACTATAAAACAAGATCAGCCCGGCACCAATTTGTATAATGATTCAAGTATAAGAAGAATACAAGGGAGAAAGATGAGATTATGAATATAGATTTAATTTTCAGAATTGCAGCGATAGGCATTTTAGTATCTGTTTTAAATGCATTGCTGAATAAATCGGGAAGAGAAGAACAGGCTATGATGACTACCCTTGCAGGCCTAGTAGTAGTCCTTATGATGATAGTTAAGGAAATAGCCCACTTGTTTGATACGGTAAAAACCCTGTTTCAGTTATAAATACAAAAGAGGCGGTTGATTAAGGTGGAAATATTTCAAATAGTGGGGTTGGGTGTGGTTGCGACAATAATTGCAATTGTTCTTAAGACACACAGACCTGAAATTGCCATACAGATCAGTTTGCTCACTGGTATAATCATACTGACGGTTATACTGGGGAAAATTGCGGCAGTAGTGGATTTATTAAACAGTTATGCTCAAAAAGTCAATATAGATTTGGTCTATTTTAGCACTCTGCTTAAAATAATCGGAATCGCATATATTGCGGAATTTGGTGCAGAAGTGTGCAGGGATGCTGGAGAAGGTGCGATTGCCTCTAAGGTTGAGCTTGCAGGAAAAGTGATAATTATTATTTTGGCGGTACCGATAATAACTTCACTTTTAGATCTTATTATAAGTGTTATGCCTTAAAGATAAAGCAGAAGGAATGGGGTAGGGGTGTATGATAAACAAAAGAGGATTAAGAAAATGTATTGTACCGATGATAATGGTTTTTGTTTTGGGGTGTGTGGGAGTTTCAAAAGCTCCGCTAAAGGCATATGCAGAGGAAAAAGACGTGGAATACAGCATAATTGACCAGCAGACCCAAACCAATGAGGTTAAAAACATTGAGGAACAGCTTGAAAGATATAAGAATGAGAGACTTGATGATATTTTACCCGGCTATGACCCTGAGAATATGATTAACGATATGGCAAAAGGAAAATTCGATTTTGATGTTCCGGGGGTGGCAAACAGACTTTTAGGATATCTTTTTGAAGAGATTTATTTAAATATAGATATATTGATAAAGCTTATAGTGCTGGTGGTATTATGTGCGGTTTTAAACAACCTTCAGACATCTTTTTTAAACAAGGGAACCGGGGAGCTGGCCTTTTATGTTTGCTACATAGTATTGGTGTCGATCCTTTTAGTCAGCTTTAATTCCATATTGAGGTCGGGAATGGAGATAATAGATGGAATGGTAAACTTCATGTATGCTTCAATACCTGCTTTGATAACACTGCTGATATCCTCGGGTAATATTGCTTCGGGAAGTGTATTGCAGCCTGTACTTTTTATGGTAGTACAGGTGAGTGCAACAATTATAAAAAACATACTGATACCCCTTATTGTGCTGTCTACCATCATATCCATCGTGGATAATGTATCGGATAAAATACAAATAACGCGGTTTTCCGCTTTCTTAAAGAATATTACCCAATGGTCTATAGGAATAATTCTTACTGTGTTTGTTGCAATAGTTTCCTTGCAGGGATCCCTTGGGGCAGTGGTTGACGGTGTAACAAGCAAGACGGCAAAGTTTGCTATAAATACCTTTATTCCTGTGGCAGGTAAATATTTGGCGGATGCAGCTGATACGGTCATAGGTTGTACTTTAGTCATAAAAAACGCTGTGGGGGTTGCAATTATGATAGGGGTAATCGGTATTTGTCTTATTCCTATAGTGGAGATGTTTGCCATAATCCTCATATACAAGATGACTTGTGTCCTTCTTGAACCCCTTGCTGAAGGACGTATAATAAAGTGCGTAAGTGAAGTTGCAAGCTCAATGACCTACATATTGGGAACGGTCGTATCGGTGGCGTTTATGTTTTTAATAACTATTACAGTACTGATAATGGCAAGCAACATTAGTGTCATGGTTAGGTAATATAAATACTTTAAAGCACGGAGGAGAAAATGATAGAGTTTATAAAAAATTGGGTTGTAAACACCGTAACTATTGTAATGCTTATTATACTTATTGAGATGCTGATACCTTCGGGTAAAATGAAAAAGATTGTAAATCTGGTTACCGGTTTCATACTGGTAATAGCCTTGGTGAACCCTGTCCTTAAAGTTGTTGGCAAAGAAATTGTGCTAAGGGAATTGCAAATGGCTGACAGCAACTACATAGACAAAAGGGAAATAATGATAAACAGTGGGATTTTAGAAGAAAATCAAATTAAGCAGATAACCAATTTATATAGGGATAAGATAATTGATCAATTAGAGTCGATAACAAAAGATGTTAAGGGAGTGACAGATGTAAGGGCGGATATAATAATCAATGAAGATCACACCTCCGATAAGTTTGGAGAGGTGAAAAAGGTTTATCTTTATGTAAAAACAGAAGAAAAAAACGACAGAATCAAACCTGTTTTAAGCGTTAGGAAAATCGAAATCGGAAATAGAAATTTAAAAGATGACAACTCAAAGGACGAAGATTCAAAAGATGAGATGCTTCCTGAAAAACAGCTGGATAGAAAAACCAAACAGGAACTGGAGGATCGAATAGAGAGATTTCTTTCTATACAAAGGGAGAACATTGTTATTTCTCTAGAGGATTAAGGAGGACAAAATGGGCAAAATAAAAAAAACAATTGAACGCATCAAGTGTATGTTTGAAAAGGAAAACAGCAGCAAGTGGGGAGAAAATCTTGTAATTATTATTATTATCGGTGTAATAATAATAATTGCGGGAGGAGCTTTATTTGATAATAATGACACAAAAAAGAATGCAGGGAATGAAGGACAGAAGCCAAATAATACACAGGAAGTTGTGAGTGTTGGTGCTTCCGGCGAAAAACTGGATGTGGAAAAAGAAATAGAGGAGATACTCTCAAAAATTAATGGAGTTGGCAGGGTTAATGTAATGATAACCTATGAATCGGGAAAGGAAATTGTTCCCTATGCAGATGTAAAGAAAAATGACAACAACACAGATGAAAAAGACAGTGCTGGAGGAACACGAAAGTCATATCAAAGCAGCTATGAAAGTAATCTTGTGTATGAGGAGGGGGGGAGCGGAGTAAAAAAACCCATTGTAGTAAAAGAACTTATGCCTAAAGTTCAGGGAGTTCTGGTAGTAGCTCAAGGTGTAAATGAACCAACGGTAAAAGAGAACATTGTTAATTCTGTAAGGGTATTACTCAATGTTCCAATTCATAAGATACAGGTTGTAGAGGGAGAATAGCGTTTATATACATTGGAGAAATTTATTTGGAAAACAGATATAAAATGCTTGGAAATATAATATATATTACTAAAAACAGTTTACTATAAGTTATAATCTATAAAGGGGGATTTATTAATGATGGTTTTTAAAAGAAAGCAAATTGTTGTATTGTCATTGGTTTTAATGATCGTCGTTGCAGGATACTTACAGTACAGCTACAATAAAAACGGAGAGTCGGTAAGCAATTTGGAGGATGTGTCTATTGTTGGGCTTGAAAATGTTGAGGATTATGAAACAGAAAGTTTGGGCGAAGCTTTGTATGTGGAAAACACATTGATGCAGGAAGACGACAACGATAAGGATAAGGACAAAAAAGATGATAAAAAAGGTGAAAATAAGGCTTTACAGGCATCAAAGGAGGCAAATGATTTCTTTGCCCAGGCAAAAATGGATAAGGATATAACGAGGGCAAAGGACAGAGAGGTTTTAGAAGAAATTGCCAATGACGAAAATGCAACGGAAGATCAAAAAGCCCAGGCATATGAAAAAATGTTGAGCCTAATAGATAATTCCGATAAAGAAATGAGAATTGAGACATTAATAAAAAACAAGGGTTTCAATGATGTAGTAGTACTTTTTGGGGATAACGGGAGCATAGATATAGTGGTGAAGGCACCAAGCATATCATCGGTAGATGTGGCTCAAATATCCGAAATAGCATCTAGGCAGACTGGGGTAGATATATCTAATATATATGTATCCCATAAATTCTGACAAATTTGAAGGGTTGTTAGCGTAAAGAATATGTATTTATTTGCGTTTTTTATGTGCTTTCATTTCCCGGTGTTGATAATAAAAAAACATAGTGTTATAATAAATTGTATTGGCAAATCTTAACGGCTAAATTCCAGCAAAGGAGGTATCTTTAAGTGGACGAAAAGAATCGGGACAGCTTGAATGAAATGGGGACGGTGAAAATATCAGAAGAGGTAGTTGCTATTATTGCGGGTATTGCTGCAATGGATGTTCCGGGAGTAGCTGGGATGAGTGGTGGGATTGCTGGTGGAATTGCCGAAATACTTGGAAGGAAGAACTTGTCTAAAGGAGTAAAGGTTGAGGTCGGTGATAGAGAAGCTGCGATTGATTTATACATAATTGTTGAATATGGTTGCAGAATTCCCGATGTATCGTGGGACATACAGGAAAGAGTCAAAAAGGCTATTGAGACCATGACGGGTCTTAATGTAATAGAAGTAAATATTCACATACAAGGGGTAAATATAGACAAGGATTATAGGAAAGAGTCTAGTGAAGATGCATTAAGGTTAAAGTAAGGTATATCCGAAATATTCTTTGGGAGAATAAATTAATAACCCGCTAGGGTTTATTTTTTTTAAAAAATGAAATATAATGTTAATATACATTTAAAAAGCATTTTTGATGTGAAATCTAAAATTCGGGTACTAAAATGGGAAAACTAAAGATAAAAAGAGGTGGTGGTTGTCGTATGAATATCATTTTTAGGATTTTATTAGCTATTTATGCATTTTGCCTTACGGTTATTTCTCTGATAGCTGTAATACTGACTTTGAGACCTGAAATGATTGAGAGGGCATCAACTTTTCTTGTAAAAGATGTGCTGCCAAGTAGAGGGCTCACACTACTGATGCTTTTTATTGAAATTATTTTTTTAGGATTGAGTCTTATGTTCCTTTTATCCGGTGTGAAAAGTGAAAAGGATAAAAAATCTGTTAGTAAGTATAATAATGTTGGGGAGATAAGAATATCATTAAGTGCTATCGAAAGTATTGCACTCAATGCTTCGAAAAAAATTGCAGGTATTCGGGACAACAAGGCCTACGTTACTAAGCAGGGTGATCATGTCTCGGTATACATTAAGACAATTGTGATGCCTGATGTCAACATTCCGGCTCTTCTTGAGGATATACAGCTCAAGGTGAAAAAGTCTGTTGAGGAGACGACGGGTATTGCTGTCAATGAAGTGAAGGCATCAGTAGAAAACATATATACCGGGTACAAGTCCAGAGTTGAGTAATGGAGGTTTATGACATGGATAAAAGGGAGATCAAAAAGGGAATCATTGAATTTTACCGATTGCATTATGGTGAAATTAATGGTGCACTCATAGGTCTTGTTATAGCAATATGCGTTTTGGTCGTAGGCTTTTTCCAGACACTGTTTATTGTGATTTGTGTTTTTACAGGTTACTATATTGGGAAAAAGGTATCAAAGGATAAAAATTATTTTAAAAATTTGCTTGATAGAATTTTACCGCCGGGTACATATAGATAATGTTTTAATTTTGGAACGATATTTGGGGAGGTAAAACCAGATGGGAAGAAAAGCATCTAGGGAAATTGCAATGAAGATTTTATATCAGCTTGAGTTTCAAAAAGATTCGCAGGAAGAACAAATAAACAATGCACTCGAGCAATACAATCTTAATTCAAAGGATAGGGAATATATAATTGATGTAATTAATGGGGTTTATAGCAATAAGGAGAGCATAGACAGTACCATTGAAAAGCATTCGAGGGGATGGAAACTATCAAGGATCTCTAGGGTTGACTTATCCATTCTAAGGCTTAGTATATATGAAATGTGCTATAGAAAAGATATTCCTCTTAATGTTTCTATAAACGAAGCAGTTGAACTGGCAAAGAATTATAGCGGCGGCGAGAGCGGTTCCTTTGTAAATGGAATTCTGGGCAATGTTGCGAAAACGAAACTATTACCGATAGATGGCAATAAAACTTAAGCCAAAAGGATGAAATTGATGGTCTTGACCAGTTTGTATTATGAGTGTAGAAGGATGTTATGGTGAAATTTATGGAGGAATTGTCAAACAACAGCTTTAGTAATATTTTAACCGTTTCGGCAGTTAACAGGTATATTAAGGAGAATATGTCCAGAGATTTGATATTGTCAAACCTCTGGATAAGAGGAGAGATTTCGAACTACAAGAATCATTCTTCGGGGCACATGTATTTTACCCTCAAAGACGAGAACAGCCTGATAAGATGTGTGATGTTCAGAACCTATAATTCATATCTTGAGTTTATACCCGAGAACGGTATGAAGGTAATAATAAGGGGATATATTTCTGTTTTCGAAAGAGACGGACAGTACCAGCTTTATGCACAGGAGATGCAAAGCGATGGTATCGGCAACCTTCATATTGCCTTTGAACAGCTCAAAAAAAGGCTATTGGATGAAGGATTGTTTGATGCCTCATATAAGAAGAAAATACCCTACCTACCCCGCTCAATAGGAGTAGTTACTTCCTCAACCGGCTCAGTTATCAGGGATATTATGAATGTTTTGGACAGGAGGTTTTATAACTCAGTTATAAAAATATTTCCTGTTAAGGTTCAGGGTGAGTCTGCTTCCAGAGAAATAAGCCATGCGATTGAAAAATTGAATGAGTCCGGCTGTGTGGATGTTATAATCCTTGCTAGAGGAGGAGGGTCTTTAGAAGAGTTATGGCCTTTCAACGAAGAAATAGTGGCAAGGAGTATATTCAAATCCCAAATACCCATTATATCTGCAGTTGGTCATGAAACCGATTATACAATTGCCGATTTTGTTGCAGACCTTCGGGCACCAACTCCTTCAGCTGCGGCAGAGTTGGTAATGCCTGAAAAATCGGTTTTGAAAAACAGAATAAATGAACTTACTTTAAGGCTTGAAAATTCCCTTTTGTCGAACATCCGGCAGAAGAGGGAAAGACTTCAAAAAGTAATGGATTCTCCTGCTTTCAGACAGCCCTATGATAGGATTTATCAGGAGAGAATGAAGCTTGATATACTTAACAAGGATTTAAGAAAGAGCATGCTTTCTCAGTATGAGAGGGCGAAATCAAGATTTTGCCTTCTTGTAGGAAAGCTTGATGCTTTAAGTCCCCTTAATATATTATCAAGGGGTTACAGCATAGCAAAATCCGAAGAAAAAGGAACTATTGTAAAGTCTGTTAATGATGTAGAGGTGGGCAATAACCTTGAAATAAGTCTAAAGGATGGAAAGATTTACTGTGAGGTAAAGAATAAGTTATCCTCATAAAATAATTTTTTAGAAAGGGATCAGGTATGACTGAGAAAAAAGAAAAGATGAACTTTGAAGAGTCTTTACAAGAGCTTGAGGATATAGTAAGACAACTTGAAAGCGGTGAATATTCCTTAGATGAGTCTATTAAAGCCTTCCAAAGGGGTGTGGCTTTATCAAAGGATTTGAGTAAAATACTCGATGATATGGAGAAAAAGGTCTCAATATTGATTGAGAGCGAAACGGGAATGCTTAAGGAAGAAAATTTTATTGGAACAGGTGATGAATAGGATGAACTTTAAAGAACAGCTGGGAAAATATGTGGACTTAGTTAATGAGCATCTTGACAAATATGTAGTAGAAAAGGAGCTTCCTGAAAAGTCTATTTATACCTCAATGCGATACAGCCTTTTAGCAGGAGGAAAAAGATTGAGACCAATCCTTAGTTTAGCTGTGTGTGATATGCTCGGGGGAAGAATAGAAGAGGTTTTGCCTTTTGCCTGTGCGGTAGAAATGATCCACACTTACTCTCTTATACATGATGATCTTCCTGCAATGGATAATGACGATTATAGAAGGGGGAGGCTCACAAACCATAAGGTATATGGAGAGTCACTGGCAATACTTGCCGGAGATGGGCTTTTAAATATGGCTTTCGAGGTATTGTTTGAAAGCATTTTAAAAAGCAAAGAAAACCAGGAATTGAAAATAAGGGCTGCAGCTGTAATAGCAAAAGCAGCAGGGATAGAAGGGATGATAGCTGGTCAGGTTATTGACCTCGAATCGGAGAATAAAAAGATATCTGCCGATGTTTTAGACCGTATGCACCGACACAAAACCGGGGCACTTATAAAGGCACCGGTGGTATCAGCTGCAGTATTATGCGGTGCCGATGAGGACTCTATAAAGAAACTGGAATGCTTTGCACAAAATCTTGGTCTTGCTTTTCAGATAAAAGACGACATACTGGATGTGGAAGGAAGTTCGGAGAAGCTAGGGAAAAAAGTTGGCAGTGATACACAAAAGGAAAAGTCTACATACGTTAGTCTCTACGGGCTTGAGAAGTCCAAAAAAATGCTTAATGAAATTACTGAAAAAGCCGTTATGAGCCTTAAATACTTTGGAGAAAAAGCCGTTTTTTTAGAAAACCTTGCAAAGTACCTTGTTAATAGAGATAATTAATATGTTATATACATGGCGGTGGAGGTGAATCGGTGGAAATAATAAAAGGTATATTGTCTAACAAGACAATAACTGTACCTTTGATTGCATGGTTTATAGCACAGTCATTAAAGGTAATCAACGTTGTTTTGTTTGAGCAGAAGTTGGATTTTACTAGGTTTATCGGTTCTGGGGGCATGCCTAGCTCGCATTCATCATACATAGTATCTCTTGCTACAGTGGTTGGAAAAATACAGGGCGTCGATTCGGCTCAGTTTGGAATTTCTGTGGCAGTGGCTGTAATTGTAATGTATGATGCTGCAGGAATAAGAAGGGCAGCAGGAAAGCAGGCTAAAGTTTTGAACAAACTGATATTTTCTCAAAAAGGTAAGGAGGATTTTGATGAAAATTTAAAAGAACTCCTGGGACATTCACCTTTTGAGGTTATTATGGGGGCATTGCTTGGGATTTTGTTGGGGTTGGGTTTTGCATAAGAGAGCATTAGCAAGTAAAACTGATATAAATACAACAATAGCTTTATTAATAGTTATAATAGCTTTTTTTAATAATTTTAGTAGCTTATTTAGCTTTTAGTTGTTCTTTAAACATTTGTCTTTGTATGATATAATTTATAACCGAGAAAGCAAGCTATAGACTACCTTGAGTATGTTGAAAATTTAATGTATCTATATTAAAGTGCTAATAAAACAGGGTGGTGCAGTATTCTAGTCAGTACTACCGGTTCTCAAGACGGGCCTAAAAATCCGTTAAAGGGCACATCGATGAAGTTCCTTGTGCTGGCTTGTTACGCCCAGTAGTGGGCTGGTGCTGGGGGTTAAGGTTTAGGGGCGATCCGCAATGGCATGCGGGCGTTGACCCCTCTACCGTGGAGACCTTGTTTTGTGGAAATAAGACACTGTAGGTTTTATGGGTCCGATTTTCTACGGGCAAGGAGTAAACCTGTTATGCGGTACCATAATGATGCTGTGAGCAGAGTAGCCTGCCTTGAGTGGGGTTGGTGGATAATGGTCAGGTGTATACGTATTGGCCGATACTTGTACACTATTGCAGTTTGAAACCAATTTTGCAAAAGAGGCTAGGAATCGGCTAGACTGTTGGGGAAAACCCCTAGACTGTTCGAAAAGAGTTATGCTGGGGATTGCAGTGTGGACTAAGTGGTAATCAGGCCCCATTGTTGATTTAATGGCTGAAGGTTTAAAGGGAAACCGCTGATTTGGCGACATTTCAGTACCTTCTGTGGAAATCATGCCTGACCTAAGCCGCAAAATTTACCCAGTGTATATCCACCCTGTATTTACATATTTTTTAGTTTTTATGGCTTAAGAGGGTGTATTGATTTTTATTTACCACTGTTGGTAGGTGTAATGATCAAGGAAGAGAAATATGTAAGATACATAAATTTATGGAGTATTTTTCTTTACATCTTTGGAGGAAGAACATTAGTGGATGATAATTATAAACAGCCTGTTAACGGAAAAAAATTAAAGTTTCGAACAAACGTTGTTGGTAGTAAAAAAGAGAATAATCGATGGGTTTTATTTATCACAACATTAACATTCTTTCTGTCTTCAAGTCTTTCAATAGTATCATCTGTCTTACTTGAGGATGTTAGTTTGTTTTTTTCAATTTTAATTGTATTTATCATTGTTTTCATCGGTATTGTTTTCGATATAATTGGGATAGCTGTAACGGCAGCTGACGAATCTCCATTTCACGCCATGGCATCAAGAAAATTCTATGGTGCAAAGCAGGCAATAAAGCTTATAAGGAATGCAAACAAAGTTTCTAGTGTATGCAACGATGTTGTGGGTGATATATTTGGAGTTATAAGCGGCACCAGCAGTGCGTTTATAGTTGTCAAGATAACGCAATCGGGAAGTGGAGTTGTATCAACTGTTGTAGGGCTTTGTTTCACAGGGTTTGTGGCCTCGATCACAATTGGAGGTAAGGCAATAGGCAAAACTATTGCCATTAGTAATAGCAATTATATTGTTTATAAGGTGGGAGTAATATTAAAGTTTTTATTCGGTAAGTTTGGTTTTGGAAATAATGATTCTAAGAGAAAGTGAGTATATATTTAGCCTCGTTAAAACACCGCTGAGGTAAGAAAATTTTTCTATAACCGAAAAATTTCTTTGAACTGAGGTATTATAAAAGTAGAGTCTTGTAATGAAGAAAAAGAGAAAGAGAGTTGAAATCCGATTGACACGGTTATTGGATAATATAAATTTTCCTGAGGATATAAAAAAGCTCAATATTGAGCAAGTAAAAGAGCTTGGAGACGAGATACGGGCTTTTCTTATAGAAAAGGTTTCAAAAACGGGAGGCCATTTAGCTTCTAATTTAGGAGTAGTTGAGCTCACGTTAGCACTTCACAGGGTGTTTAACACCCCGCAGGATAAGATTATATGGGATGTAGGGCATCAATCCTATGTTCATAAGATGCTTACCGGTAGGAAGGATAAGTTTGAAACAATAAGAAAGCTTGAAGGGCTTTCCGGTTTCCCTAAAACCAAGGAAAGTGTGCATGATGCGTTTAATACCGGGCATAGCAGTACTTCCATATCGGCAGCCCTTGGAATTGCAAAAGCAAGGGATATGAAGAAAGAAAAGTATTCTGTCATTGCTGTTATAGGAGACGGTGCCCTTACCGGAGGAATGGCTTTTGAAGCGTTGAATGATGCTGGAAGATCGCCCAACAATCTTATTGTAATACTGAACGATAACGAAATGTCAATTTCCCAAAATGTAGGAGGACTTTCCACATATTTAAGCAAAATTCGGACAGAACCTTTTTATTTCAAGGTTAAGGAAGATATAGACATATTCTTAAATAAAATACCTGCCATTGGGAAAAGTGCAGTCAAAGCATTAGGGAGGGTTAAAGGCACAATAAAATATATGATAATGCCGGGTATATTATTTGAAGAATTGGGCTTTAAGTATTTAGGTCCTATTGACGGGCATAATCTAGTAGAATTGGAAAATGTACTTGCCAGAGCCAAAACCGCTAAAGGTCCGGTAATGGTACATGTTTGCACTCAAAAAGGTAAAGGATATACCTATGCTGAGGAAAATCCTGCTGTTTATCACGGCATTTCACCTTTTGAAATTGAGACTGGAGAGGTTATTGCCAACAGCGGATCCAGTTATTCCGACATGTTTGGTCAAGAACTTATACGTATTGGAGAGAAGGATGAAAGAGTTGTTGCAATTACCGCTGCCATGCCCCATGGGACAGGACTTAACAGATTTTCGAAAAGTTTTCCGGAAAGGTTTTTTGATGTAGGTATAGCAGAACAGCACGCAGTAACATTTGCTGCAGGTCTTGCAAGCAATGGGATGGTGCCTGTCGTTGCAGTGTATTCTTCCTTTTTGCAGCGGGCTTATGATCAGGTATTGCATGATGTTGCACTTCAAAACCTCCATGTGGTTTTTGCCATTGACAGGGCAGGAATAGTAGGGGAGGATGGAGAGACGC
Source organism: Clostridium sp. (assembly GCA_012523755.1). Classification (GTDB taxonomy): domain Bacteria; phylum Bacillota; class Clostridia; order Acetivibrionales; family Acetivibrionaceae; genus Hungateiclostridium. The sequence goes on from JAAYTO010000233.1 coordinate 17,904, forward strand.
ATCAGGGTATATATGACATTTCCTTTTTAAGACATATTCCCAATATGACCCTTTTAGCACCTTGCGATTATAATGAGTTGAGGAAAATGCTTTGGTACGCCGTGGTGGAGCATGACGGTCCTGTAGCAATAAGATACCCAAGGGGGAAGGGTGCCGAAAAGCTTTTGGATACGCCGCCTGTAAAGATGGGACAATCCTTGGTTGTTAAAAACGGTACCGATGTTACTATTGCAGCTGTAGGTAACAAGCTGGAGGTTGCTTTGGAGGTTGAAAAAAAGCTGAAAAACTTGAATATTTCAGCTGATGTGATCTATTCGAGATTTATAAAGCCTCTTGACTCGAATACTATTCTTGATTCCGTTTTAAAGACCGGTACTCTGATAACAATTGAGGATAATGCCATAGAAGGCGGATATGGAAGCAGAATTTTGGAGATGATAAGTCAAAAAGGTATAGATGCCCGGTCAAAAGTGATTGGTTATCCCGATAGCTTTATTCCTCATGGCTCTAAAACTGAACTTCAGCATATATACAGGCTGGATGCAGACTCCATCTATAATGATGTTTTAAAGCTGCTGAACAAGAAAAGGGGTTAGGGGATTGATGAATTGCCTGTTTATGTTGTTTCATAACCCACTTAAAAATTAATATGTCTTCGCATTTAACTAATGTAGCTGGATTTTAAAGTGTTTGCTGTATTTAAACAAATTAGAATTATATTGGCGAGATTAGGAGGATAGTTTTTTTGAAGAAGGAAAGGCTTGATGTGCTTTTGGTAAACAGAGGATTATTTGGCAGCAGGGAAAAGGCAAGAAGCTCCATAATGGCGGGAGTAGTCTTTGTTAACGGCAACAGGGAAGACAAGCCGGGAGCTAAGGTGGACATTGATTCGGTTGTTAAAATAAAGGAAAACATACATCCTTATGTTAGCAGGGGAGGACTTAAGCTTGAGAAAGCAATAAGGGTTTTTGGCATAGATCTTAGTGACAAAGTTGCATTAGATATAGGAGCTTCTACAGGGGGTTTTACCGATTGCATGTTAAAAAGTGGTGCATCAAAGGTTTTTGCAATAGATGTGGGCTACGGACAGCTTGCGTGGGAGCTTCGAAACGATGAGCGAGTGGTATGTATGGAAAGAACCAATATAAGATATGTAGAACCGGAAAACCTTGGTACTCTAGTGAATTTTTCATCAATAGACGTTTCCTTTATATCTCTTAGAAAAGTTATTCCTGTAGCAGTGAAGCTGACTAAGGAAGATGGCGAAATTCTATGTCTTATTAAGCCCCAATTTGAAGCGGGGAGGGATAAAGTAGGAAAGCATGGGGTGGTTCGCGATAAAAATGTGCATGAGGATGTTATAAAGGATATTATACGTTTTTGTCTTGATGTAGGGCTCAGAATAAAGGGTTTGGATTATTCACCTATAAAGGGGCCTGAGGGAAATATTGAGTATCTTGTTTATTTGTCCAAAAAAGAAGGCAATATTGATATAGACGAGCTTTTTGGTTTGACTTTGAAAGTTGTTGCTGACTCGCATAATGATTTGACTTGAATTGGTTTTAAATAGTAGTTATAATATAATTAAGTAGTTGCAATATAATTAAATTGATAAATTAAATAGGATAATGAACTATTCCTTATTTTTTCATAGTGCAGTTAGAGCAAATTTCCTTGATTTTACTATTCTCAACACATATTATTAATCCTGGTAAAATTACTATAGTGGTTTTGTAGTTTTGATGATTGCTTTATTCAAATCCATTTGTCGTTTCAAAACTGTTCTCATGGATATAGTTTTATTATTAAAACCCAGTTAGCCACAACAATTATATATTTAATATATTTACTTTTTTTAAAGGAGGGTTGGAGGTCTTTTAAGCCCTAAAAAATTTTTTAAAAAGGAGATGTTGAGAAAAATGGATAGCAAAACATCAAATAATGGTAACATGAAAAAACGTATAGCATTTTTGTTTCTTGCTGCAGTAATACTATGCTGTACTGTAATGTTATATCCTCAGATAAGCGGATTTAATGTATCTGCTGCAAAAATAACGGAAAATTACCAGCAGGACAACAGGGTACGTCTTAATTCAATAGGATATTTGCCTGACCAGCACAAGAAGGCAACCATAGCTACAAATTGTTCAACCTTTTATGTAGTCAAAAAAGATGGGACTATTGTTTATACAGGCACGGCTGTTTCCATGTACGATAACGACTCTTATGAAACTGTTTACATAGCTGATTTTTCATCGGTCACTCAGGAGGGGACATATTACCTTGCAGTGCCTGGCGTAGGAAAAAGTGTTGATTTTGAAATTACCTCAAATGTATATGACAATCCTTTCAAAGTAGCGATGATGGGGTTATATTTGATGCGTTGCGGTACAGCGGTTCAAGCTACATATAATGGTAATAACTATTCCCATGGACCCTGCCATACCCAAGATGCTTATCTTGATTATATAACCGGTCAGCACACAAAAAAGGAAAGTACCGGAGGATGGCATGACGCAGGGGACTATAACAAGTATGTGGTAAATGCAGGTATAACCGTTGGCGGTATGCTTTTAGCCTGGGAGCAGTTTCAGGATCAATTAGAGTCTATTCAATTGGATATACCGGAAAAAAATAACTCCATTCCGGATTACCTTGACGAAATAAAATACGAGTTAGATTGGCTTTTAACCATGCAGTATCCCGATGGAAGCGGTAAAGTCGCCCATAAATTATCAACAAGGAATTTCGGCGGGTTTATTATGCCTGATAATGAATGGGAAGAAAGATTTTTTGTTCCATGGGGAAGTGCTGCAACTGCGGATTTTGTTGCCATGCTGGCAAAGGCATCGAGAATATACAGGCCTTATGATTCGGCATTTGCAGACAAGTGTATAAATGCTGCAAAATTAAGTTATAACTTCCTAAAAACAAATCCGTCAAATCATAGACCGGATCAGAGTGGATTTTCAACAGGTGCTTACGATACAGACGACAGAGATGATAGACTGTGGGCAGCGGCAGAAATGTGGGAAACTTTGGGTGATGAAGAGTATCTTAGGGATTTTGAAACCCGTGCCTCAAGTTTTTCTAAAAAGGTTCTAGCTGATTTTGACTGGGGAGATGTTCAAAACCTCGGTATGTTCACTTATTTATTGTCTGAAAGGCCTGGTAAAAACAAGTCATTGGAAGATGAAATAAAGAGATCCCTTATTTCAGCAGCGGATTCTATTGTACAAACCAGCAATAATCATGGGTATGGAAGGACTCTTGGAACACAATATTACTGGGGATGTAACGGTACAGTAGCAAGACAGACAATGGTTATGCAGGTTGCAAACCAACTTTCACCGAATACCGATTATATAAATGCGGCTTTGGATTCACTGAGCCATATATTCGGAAGAAACTATTACAACAGGTCATATGTAACGGGACTTGGAATTAATCCTCCTATGAATCCCCATGACAGGCGTTCAGGGGCAGATGGAATTCGTGACCCATGGCCCGGATGTCTTGTGGGAGGAGGATGGCCTGGAGCAAGGGATTGGATTGATGTTGAGGAAAGTTATGAGACCAATGAAATTGCAATAAACTGGAGTGGTGCATTGATTTATGCTCTTGCGGGATTTGCAAACATGCAGGAGAATCCTTTTAATCCTGAACCTACACCTACTTCTAAACCTGAAATTGTCTATGGAGATGTAAACGATGATGGATATGTAGATTCAACAGATCTGACTATTTTGAAAAGATATGTGCTAAGAAAACTATCATCAATGCCTGCCCAAGATGCAGCAGACGTAAATGTAGATGGAGTAATAGATTCAACCGACATAACTATATTAAAGAGGTTTTTGTTAAGAAAAATATCTAAGTTGCCCTTTTAGGCAGTGTATTCTTAAATTGCCTATGCAAAAGGTCA
>JAAYTO010000234.1 GCA_012523755.1 Clostridium sp.
CTTCTCATGACAAATCTTGTTTCAACCATGGTTCATACTCTGTTTCCCCATGTCCATGAGACCTCCCCAGGTAAGAGCAACAACCTTCCTCCCATGCAACCGCCACATTTACTGTGTAGAGTTCGGGTAGTATTGGACTTTCACCACCAAGTTGTTGCCCATGCTGGGCACACATAAAAAAGTGTAAGAGCCTATGACAAAGAAACTCTTACACTTTATCAGCCGTTATTAATTCCTTTATTACTCAAAAAATTACTTGAATCTATTTCTCCTCAAGAAGGTTGGTATTTCCAACTCATCCGATGACGTCTGTACAGAAGGAGCAGTTTTCTCTGGAGCAGATATAGTTGGCCTTTCGGCAACAGTGGGCTTATCCATTTTCTTTACTACAGAAGTTCTGTCAAAACCTGTAGCAATTACGGTAATTAAAATCTCATCCTTAAGATTTTCATCAATAACCGCTCCGAATATGATATTAGCATCGGGATCAGCAGATTTTTGCACCAGTTCTGCTGCTGTATTAACCTCGAACAATCCAAGGTCAGCACCACCCGTAATGTTAAGAAGAACCCCTCTTGCTCCCTCTATGGAAGTCTCTAAAAGTGGACTCAGAATTGCTTGCTTTGCAGCCTCCTCCGCTCTGTTATCGCCGGACGCCCGCCCAATACCCATATGAGCTAGACCGGTATCCAACATAATTGTCTTGACATCAGCAAAGTCAAGATTTACAAGACCCGGTACGGCAATCAAATCCGATATTCCCTGTACACCCTGCCTTAACACATCATCAGCAATCTTGAAAGCATCAACAATAGAAGTTTTCTTTTCCGCCACCTGAAGCAGCCTATCATTGGGTATCGTAACCAGAGTATCAACAGTGCTTTTTAGAGTTTCTACCCCTCTCTCTGCATGCTGCATCCTCTTTCTGCCTTCAAACATAAAGGGTTTGGTAACAACGCCTACAGTTAAAATTCCCATTTCCTTTGCAACTTGTGCAACAATCGGAGCAGCTCCTGTACCTGTTCCTCCACCCATACCGGCAGTCACAAAAACCATATCCGCACCCTTAATCGCCTGAGCTATTTCATCCCTGCTCTCGTTAGCCGCCTTTTCACCAATCTCAGGGTTGGCACCTGCTCCGAGCCCTTTTGTTAATTTGTCCCCGATTTGAATCTTTGTATTTGCTTTTGATAAAAACAAAGCCTGTTTATCCGTATTTATTGCTATAAATTCCACACCACGCAAACCTGCAGATATCATTCTATTAACAGCATTATTTCCTCCACCGCCAACACCTACAACTCTTATTTGGGCAAACTGTTCCATATCGATATCAAACTCCAGCAATTTAAATCCCCCTTTTTTTTCATTGGTAATAAACCAACCTTATTACATCACTTCTATACTGATTTTCAAGATATTGTTCTTAATTAAATATGCATGCTAATAATTATTCTCTCAATACTTAATAATATATTAATATTTGAGATTTCGCAAGAACGTATTTCGTGTATTTCATCCGATATTTAAAATCTAAAATATACATCGGTAAGAATGAAAAAACAATTACATATAATTATTTATAATAGTATTCAATAATAATTAATATGTGTACCGAAAAAAGAACTAAAATATCAAAATAAACCGTTAAAGAGACTAGCTATCTTTTTCAAAATTCCCAATTCCTTTTTATTTCTTTTTGGTTTCGTGCTTTTTGTGTCTTTTCCTGCTGACTTCATCCTGTCTGCAACATACCTTAAAATAGCAACTGAAGTCAGATGTTCCGGGTTGGCAATGCCCAATGACCTATAGGCCACCAATCTGACGGGCAAACCAAAAACTTCCTTTGCCAACTCAATACTACCATCCATATATGAGATACCACCTCCAGCAAGAACAATCTCTCCGCTGAAGTCACTAAATTCGCTAGTTTCTTCAAGTTTTTCCTTACACAGCATAAATATTTCCTGTATTCTCGCTTCTATTATTTCAATCACCTGGGAAACTTTGATGGTTTTTCTGCTATTTCCATCAAGTTCGTTTACTGATATTTCATGATCATTACTAATAAGTGAAGTAAGTGCCAAGCCATACTCTCTTTTAAGCTTGTCTGCATCACTCGTTGATATTCTAAGCCCTATGGAAATATCATTTGTAATATGATCCCCTCCCACAGGTATGGAATCATATAACACTATGCTCTTATTCTTGAATACAGACACATTTGTAACCCCACCGCCAATATCGATAAGAACAGCTCCCATCTCTTTTTCCTCAAGAGTCAAAGCGGTTTCTCCCAGTGCAAGAGCTTCGGCAATAAAACCGTCAATAGCAATATTGGCCTTCTCTAAACTCTTTACAATATTATTAAATGTTGTTATCTTGCCAACAACAACATCCGACTCCACTTCAAGCTTTACCCCCGCCATACCTAAAGGGTCAACAATTCCATCACATCCATCTACAATGTACTGCCTTGGGATAATATCAATAATCCGGAGGTCTTCTGGGAGCTTAATGTCTTCAACCTTACTAAGTACCCTTTCAATATCCTTCGATGTTATTTCATGATCCTGCCTTAAAACATCTACAGAGCTCTTATAATAAAACAAGTCAACATGCATTCCCATAACATTTACATAAGCAGAATCAATGCTGATATTTGTCAGAGCCTTTAACTTTTGAACACAAACCTTTACAGCATCAGAAACGGAGTCAATATCAACAATTACTCCTTTTTTCACTCCACTGCAGGGCTCAATAGCCTTACCTAATATTTCCACATTGCCCAATCCACTTAATCTTGCAACAAAGGCACAAACCTTTGATGTTCCTATATCAATACAACTAATTATATCCTCCACTTACGTAAACCTCCTATGAGCTAAGAACCCTATCCTCTAAGTACACAAAATCAAGTCTAAACTTCTTTATTAACTAATATATTATCTTTTTTTGAAAATTTATTCAATAGGCATCTACGAATAATTGCGAAATTTAAAAACAACCTGTTCCCAAAGGCGAATATTGCGGCAAAATATATCTGTATGCCCAATTTATCGCCAATATAGGTAAGTATAGCTGCCAGCAAAGCATTTCCAAAAAACCCCGACAAGAAAACACTCAAATTAAACCTTTTTTCTAAGGTTGAAACCACTCCCCCAAAAACAGAATCCAATGCTGCAAGTATAGCTACCGCAACATAACTCGAATACTGATCGGGAATGTTGTATGGAATAAAAATCCCAATCACAATTCCAATTATCAAACCTAATAAAGGAATCATACTTCTCCTCCCTTTCTAATCTGGTATAAAGCTAGGGTATTCACCGGATGTAAAATCCAATAATCCTCTATCTTCTTCCTTAAGTTTTAGATAATAAATCTCTCTTAAAAAATCAATCCTGTATTCATTGATTTCTTTATAACCTCCAAAATTAACAACTATTCTCGAGTCAAGACAGATAGCGACATTATCCAAATCCGTAACATCAATATAGGTTACAATATCCTTGATGCAAAATTCCTTTCCCCTCTCTCCGGCATTAGCATCCGAAGAAGCAATGGTCTTCATAACCACATTAAAAGCTTCAATATACTCATAATTATCCACTTTTAAAGCCTGTCCCAGCATATAACCATTGCAGACCACTCCTCTTATAGTGGGTAATTCGCTCCCGTTTACATTATTAGTAGTGTCTATCACATGACCATGATTGTCTATAACAAGATTCGTACCAAGGTACGGAACTAACGCCACCGGTTCCCTTTCGGTAACGGTGATCCTGACAACACCCGGTATTCCTATTCTTACAACAGCACTTTTTAAATAGGGGCACCTTTCCAATAACATTTTCTCGGAATCAATTGATCTAAACATAACTATCCCCTTTAAATCCAAGCTATTGGATTTAAACCAATTGGTTCCCATAATCAAACCGGATGCATTAATCACTTCACTGCTATTATAATGCTTATTGCCATAAACTTCAATCCTGTTGATATAAAATAAAGGAGAAAGTGCCAAAGAAACTAAAACTGCCATAATAAACAAGATAACCAGTATTAACCTGATAAAACGCAAAGCCCTAAACTTTTTTCTTTTGTACTTTTTTTTCGGCTGATACTCAGCACCAGTTGCAATCTCTTGTACTTTCAATAGACCTTACCCCTTTATTCTTCTCTTTTTATCATAGCCCCAACCATGGATAACTTTTTTTCAATGTCTTCGTATCCCCGGTCAATATGCTTTGTTCCGCTTATAATAGTTGTTTCTTCAGCTGCTAATGCCGCAATCACCAATGCAGCCCCGCCTCTTAAATCCCTCGCTACTACGGGGGCACCCGTTAGCATCTTTACCCCTTTTATTATCGCCAGCCTGCCTTCAAGCTTTATATCGGCTCCCATTCTTAGTAGTTCCTCAACATGCTTATATCTGTTTTCAAATATTGTCTCAACTATTATGCTTGTTCCCCGAGCAACCGAAAGCAGTGAAACAAACTGAGACTGCATATCGGTGGGGAAGCCCGGATAGGGCAGGGTTCTGATTATGTCTATAGCACGGGGTCTGGCAGGACCGGAAACATGTATGTTGTTTTTCTTTATATTGACACGGCAGCCGGCTTCTCTAAGGTAAGATACAATGGACATAATATGCTCTGCCGAAACATTTCTAAGGTTCAAATCTCCTCCAGTAATCCCTGCAGCCACCAAATATGTACCTGCTACAATTCTATCAGGAATAACAGTATGTTCAACATTCTTTAGCCTCTTATTTTTGCCCCTTATCCTTATAGTGCTAGATCCAGCCCCCGAAACATCAACTCCCATTTCAAGCAAAAATTTTTGAAGATCTACAATTTCAGGCTCCTTTGCGGCATGACGTATTACAGTATCTCCCTCTGCAAAAACAGCCGTCAGCATTATATTCTCTGTAGCCCCGACACTGGGAAAATCCAGCTGTATTTCGCATCCCTTGATTTTATCTGCCTCGCAATACAAAAAACCATGATGTGCATCATGCACCTTAATTCCCATTTTCTTAAGAGCTTTGATATGTAGATCTATCGGTCTCGGACCTATTTCGCACCCACCCGGATAGCTAACTTTATTGTACCATCTACTTTATTATTGTACCACTTCAAAAAAAACGTATCAAATGTTTTTATAGGGAAGTTTGTGTCAAGTAAAAGTTGGCAATGATCTCTTCATCCTGTTATTTTATTGGTTTACTTGCTTTGAAGGTCAATGTGAAATCCTCATACTTTTAATTTAGTGAACTTCTTTCTGGAAAGTTTGGCTGGTTATGCATTA
>JAAYTO010000235.1 GCA_012523755.1 Clostridium sp.
TAATGCATAACCAGCCAAACTTTCCAGAAAGAAGTTCACTAAATTAAAAGTATGAGGATTTCACATTGACCTTCAAAGCAAGTAAACCAATAAAATAACAGGATGAAGAGATCATTGCCAACTTTTACTTGACACAAACCTTTGAGGTTTGCTTATTGACAGGGCATTGTCGTAAGTGTAATATAATAGTAGAGGATACTTTTTAGATTGATGAAGCGAATAAAAATTAATATTGAAATGATTATATTCCGTCTTCAAATAAGGCTTGACTCTAAGAGCATGAGCTTGAGGAGGAGAGTATGGCGGTGTGTATTCTGATGCTGAGGATGCTTTTCCGGGGCAGAGGAGATTTAGTGGTAGAGAGGTTTTATACCCTTTGTTAAGGATTTTCTGTGTCCCTAGCAAAGGGTTTTATGTTTTTAATAAAAGGATGAAAAAGGAGGGTCTGTCAAATGAATTTTCTTGATAAATACAAAGAGGACTTTAAAGAATATGATTTGATGGAAAAAGATTTTATCGATGATGATAAAATATGGACACAACTTAATAAGTGGGAAAATCCGAGACGTGATGATGTGAGAAGAGTGCTCAAAAAGGCAGAGAAGAAGATTAGGCTAGAGCCTGAGGAAATGGCTATTCTCATACAAAATAAGGATGGAGAAACCATTAATGAAATGTATGCCCTTGCCAGTAAATTAAAACGAGAGGTTTATGGAGACCGTATTGTTTTTTTTGCACCCTTGTATATAAGCAATAAATGTGCCAATAATTGCAAGTACTGTGGGTTTAGACGGGAAAATAAAATGGTTGAGCGAAGAACTCTTACCATGGATGAGATATCACAAGAGATAAGAATCATGATAAATGAGGGGCAAAAAAGGACGGTACTCGTATATGGAGAATCACCTGAGACGGATATAGACTTCATGTGTGACAGCATCCGCCAGGTATATAAAACGAAATGTGGAAATGGAGAGATCCGGAGGGCAAATGTAAACTGTGCCCCCTTGTCCCGGGAAGAGCTAAAGAAACTGAAGGAAGTTGGGATAGGTACGTTTCAGGTGTTCCAGGAAACATACCATCATGAGACATATAGAAAGATGCACCCGGAAGGAACAATTAAGGGACATTATCGTTGGCGCCTTTATTCTCAGGACAGAGCACTGGATGTTGGGCTGGATGATGTTGCAATCGGTGTACTGTTCGGGCTCTATGACTGGAGATTCGAGGCTATGGGGCTTTTATATCATACTATACACCTAGAGGGAAAATACAACGGTATAGGACCGCATACCATTTCGTTCCCCAGAATAGAGCCTGCTATTGGAACCTCCTATGCATCAAGCCCGGAATATGCCGTAAGTGATGAGGAATTTAAAAAGCTTGTGGCAATTTTAAGATTATCGGTACCCTATGCGGGAATGATTCTTACAGCACGGGAAAAACCCGAGGTAAGAAGGGAGGTTATCCCTCTAGGAGTTTCACAGATTGATGCGGGAACTAGAATAGGAGTGGGAGGCTACAAACAATCTATGGGCAATATGATGCCGGATAAGGAGCAGTTTCAGCTAGGCGATGTTCGAAGCCTTGATGATGTAATACGGGAAACCTGTGAAATGGAAAATCTCCCCTCCTTCTGTACAGCATGCTATAGGGCAGGTAGAACCGGGGAACATTTTATGGAGGTTGCAAAATCAAGTTTTGTGCATAATTTTTGTATGCCCAATGCAATCCTGACACTAAAGGAATATATGCTTGATTATGCGTGTGATGACACAAAGAAGGCTGGTGAAAAAGTGATAAAAAAATATATAGCCACCCTTGAAGATACAAATACAAAGCAGTTTGTCATTGAGGCATTAGAGAGAATGGAAAAAGGTGAAAGGGATATCCGGGTTTGATTGTATACAGATATAAAAAGACTCCAACCTATAGAAGTTGGAGTCTTGAAAATCAAATAAATAAAAACTAGGCACAAGCTTGCGTTTATAGAAAAAACTAATCAGCGGTAACGGCTGTTGAACCATTATGCAGTGGCACTTTCGTATCGGTAGCTTCTTTCGTATTAGGAAGAGTGATATTCTTAATTGTATAATTTAAAACACCCGTGGGTATTTGTACATTCACGTTGTCATTCTCGGCTTTTAACAACAAGGCTCTACCTAAGGGTGAAAGACATGAGGCACAATCGATGGCAGTATCTGTTCCCTTTACAAAGGGTAACACAATGTGATACTGGCAATTTTCCATCTCCTCCGTATCGAATACATCAACAACGCTATCAATAATTACGAAGGGACAGGTCGTCATGCCTCCTTTTCCAACCTTTACTGTATCTAAATAACTATTGATATAATCAATATAGTCCTTAAAAAAAGCTTTAAAATTTATACATTCTTGAGTTTCTTCAACATAATGCTCATTAAATAGGATCTCCTTCTTTCTTTCAATTTCACCTACATGCCATGACAAATAATCATATATTTCCCTAGATAACAAATTATTACGCATTTCCATCTCCCTTCATTAAACTAGTGTTATTAAATGGAAAACCTCTAAATAATAGAACAAGGCATTTCGCACATAGGATGCGAAACGCCTTGCATATATATGATAACATAAATGTAAATGTGTGTCAAGTACACTGTACATCCAGTTCACGGTAAAAGCATGAACCCATCTCCTGCCAATACTCTCACAAGAGAGTTTTTTAAAATGCCATTTCAGCATTTAATATTCAGGCAAGAAAATCATTTTTTAAGAAATGCCCCCGGGATTACTAAGATATGGCGTGTGA
>JAAYTO010000236.1 GCA_012523755.1 Clostridium sp.
ATGCATAACCAGCCAAACTTTCCAGAAAGAAGTTCACTAAATTAAAAGTATGAGGATTTCACATTGACCTTCAAAGCAAGTAAACCAATAAAATAACAGGATGAAGAGATCATTGCCAACTTTTACTTGACACAAACTTTAATGCACTGTTTATGTGTTAATACCATGATGAAATGGTATAATATTAATATTACAAACTATACGGAGGTGCAAAAATGAATTACAGAAAATTGGGACGTACAGGGCTTAAGGTTAGTGAAATCAGCCTTGGAAGTTGGTTGACCTATGGCAATTCAACAGATAAAGAAACGGCAACAAAAGTCATAGATAAAGCTTATTCTCTTGGAATCAACTACTTTGACACCGCCAACGTCTATGCTAATGGAAGAGCGGAAACCATCGTAGGAGAAGCACTAAAAAAATATCCTCGTGACTCTTATGTGCTGGCAACCAAGGCATTCTGGCCAATGGGCACAGGCCCCAACGATAAAGGCCTTTCCAGAAAACATGTCTTTGAACAGATTCATGCAAGCCTTAAAAGACTGGGCGTTGACTACATAGATATTTTCTTTTGTCACCGCTATGACCCTGAAACTCCAGTGGAAGAAACCTTAAGAACCATAGATGACCTCCTGCGTCAGGGAAGAATACTCTATGTGGGAGTAAGCGAGTGGACTGCAGCACAGATGGCTGAAGCCCTGTATATTGCTGACCGTTACCTTTTAGACCGGATAGTTGTAAACCAGCCCCAATACAATATGCTATACAGGTATATTGAAAAAGAGGTTATTCCCTTCGGCGAAAAAAACGGAATATCACAGGTGGTTTTCTCGCCTCTTGCCCAAGGAGTGCTTACAGGCAAGTACAAGCCTGACGGTGAAATTCCTTCTGGCAGCCGGGCAGCAGACCCCAATTCAAATATGTATATAAATCAATTCATGAATAAAGATACACTCTTAAAGGTAGACAGGCTAAAATCCTTAGCAAACCGGCAAGGTATATCGCTGCCACAACTGGCTATTGCATGGGTTTTAAGACAGCCAAATGTTGCAAGTGCCATAATCGGTGCCAGCAAGCCTGAACAGGTCGAAGAGAATGTTAAAGCCTCTGATATAAAGCTGTCTGATGAGGTATTGAGTGATATCGAAGAAATCTTGAAATAAAAAATGGGAAATACATGGTGCTTTAGAGTTGGTTTTAAAACTGCAATCTCAAATAGTAGAGCCTGTTAATACGACAAGGAAAGGGAGAACATTCTTAGCCTCGCAAGTTTTTTCCGATCTCCTAGAAGTATTTACAGGCTCTTGACTTGGAATTTTTAATTTTTGAAATATCTTTCTTTACACCTATCTAATGTACCTATGGTACCATGCTTAAATTTACTTTTTCATCAATTTCTTATACAGCTCCAAATATTCCTTTGCAGACTTTTCCCAACTGAAATCTATGGCCATGCCGTTTTTGACAAGTTGCGTCCATGCCGCCCTATGATAATAAAAATGTACGGCCTGCTTAATCGCAAAAAGCATATCATGGGCATTGTACCTTGAAAAAGTAAAACCGTTACCCTCGCCGGTAATGTCATTATAGGGTGTGATTGTGTCTTTAAGTCCGCCCGTTTCCCTGACTATGGGAATTGTCCCATATCTAAGGCTGAACATCTGACTTAAACCGCAGGGTTCAAAGAGCGACGGCATCAAAAACATATCTGAACCCGCATATATTCTCTGGGCTAAGATTGCATCATACTTTAAGTTTACCGAAATCTTTCCGGGATACTTTGTCTGATAATACTTCAGCATCTCCTCGTAGCGGTGTTCGCCAGCTCCCAGCAATACAAATTGGATATCAAGCTTTAGAATATCCTCCATAACACAATCAATCAGGTCAAAGCCCTTTTGATCTACAATCCTCGATATAATGCTTATTACCGGAATATCTATTCTTTCCTGAAGTCCCAGACTCTTTTGAAGCATATGCTTGTTTGTCAGCTTTCCCTCAAGATTGTCCCTTGAATAATTCGCAAAAATTCTATCATCGGTTTTAGGGTTGTTTCTTTCCATATCTATGCCGTTTAGAACCCCATAAAGGTCACCGGCTCTTTTATTTAATACGCTATTTAAGTTTTCTCCGTAAAAGTCGGTCTTTATTTCCTCGGCATAGGTTTTGCTCACGGTAGTTATAATATCTGAATAAACAAGACCTGCCTTAAGATAATTGACCTTATCAAAAAATTCTATTCCATCAGCCGTAAAATAATCCCATGATAATCCTAAAACCTCCGAAAGAACCTCTTTAGGAAACTCCCCTTGGTATTTCAGGTTGTGGATTGTAAACACTGTTTTTACATCTTTATAAAAGTCCAACGGCTTGTACCATGACTTTAAAAGGAGACTTACCACACTGGTCTGCCAGTCATTGCAATGAATTATATCCGGCTTGAAATCAACTATTGGAAGTATCTCAAGCAATGCCTTGCTGAAAAACGCAAAACGCTCCGCTTCATCATGGTATCCGTAATAACCGTCCCTTCCAAAGTAATACTCGTTATCGATAAAATAGTATGTAACCCCATCCTTCTCCAACTTGAGGATGCCGCAGTATTGCTGCCTCCATGAGACATAAATATGAATGTTGCCCACATACTCCATCTTTTCAATATACTGCATGGGTATGTTCTTGTATTTAGGCATTACTACTCTTACATCATGCCCTAACCCGCAAAGTGCCTTTGGAAGTGATGACGCTACATCTGCCAGCCCTCCGGTTTTAGCAAATGGATCAACTTCTGATGATGCAAAAAGAATTCTTGTTTGTTTCATGATGCCCCTCCCGTCAAATTATGTTTTTAATCAACCAACAAAGCCGTATATCTGCAATGCTACATAAATAATACTATTCCGGTTTATGCAAAAGCATGTACTTCATTCTGTAAACTGCCTAAACCGAATTCCAACTTCTTCAGGCTCACAACAGGCGTGTATTATTTAAGTGAAGAAAAATGTGGAAGAAACTTGCGTAACTTAAGTTTCTGAAATATTTTTCTTGACATATGTTTTATACACCCGCTCACAACTTATTTTGTGGAATAATAATGCAATTATTCAATCCCGGATAGAAACATATGGTTCATATATATATATAATTATCAATTAAATTAATAAATCCTGCTAATATATTATTATTTTCGAAAAGATTATTAGAAACATTGTTCATTAAATGCTGTTTTACATTAATTACTTGCCTGCATTTAATTATAAAAAAATCAAACATTATCAATACTATAATAATCAGGTATACAACTACATCACAACCCGGGTGCATTATATAAATGCTAAAAAATATGTACCCTCACAACAGGAGGCTTAAGATGGATAGTAAAAAGAAATGGGATTTAATTGCATTAGCATCGATACCCTTGATTATGACGCTGGGTAATTCAATGCTTATCCCTGTTCTACCCAACATCGAAAACCAGCTTAATATAACAAAATTTCAATCAAGTATGATAATCACCATATATTCCTTTTCTTCAATCTTTCTAATACCTGTTGCGGGGTACCTCTCCGACAGATTCGGAAGAAAGAAAATCATTATTCCCTGCCTCATCATAACGGGTATAGGAGGTGCTATTTCAGGAATAGGCTCGTGGCTTTTTCCCAATCCTTACTGGATAATCATAGCAGGCCGTTTAATACAGGGAATAGGATCCTCCGGTGCTTTCCCCGTAGTAATACCGACAGTCGGTGATATGTATAAGGACGACAATGATGTTAGCAAAGGTCTTGGAATTATTGAAACCTCCAACACCTTTGGGAAAGTTTTAAGTCCCATCTTAGGAGCGTTTCTTGCAACCATAGTCTGGTTTATGCCCTTTATTGCAATTGCTGTTTTTGTACTAATATCAATACTGCTTGTGACTTTTCTTGTTAAAGTGCCAAAGAAAAACGATAATGAAAAAAAGGAAACCCTTAAGGAATATGTTGAAAATTTAAAGAATATTTTCAGAGAAAAAGGGAAATGGCTAACCGGTGTTTTTTTCGGCGGACTGGTTGCAATGTTTGTCCTGTTCAGTTTTCTTTTTTATTTTACCTCTACCTTAGAAGATAGGTACCAAATCCAAGACATAAAAAGAGGTCTGATTCTGGCCATTCCCCTTCTGGCTCTCTGTTTTTCTTCCTTTATCATCGGGAAAGTAATAGGAAAACGAAAAGTATTAATGAAATGGATTATACTGTTGGGGAACCTAGTCTCAGCCTGTTCTCTGGTGCTGCTTAGTTTTTTGACAGCTTCCTTATGTTAATTATCGCCCTGTCCTTTACCGCAATCGGTATTGGTGCTGCCCTTCCATGTCTTGATGCATTAGTTACCGAAGGTATTGAAAAACAGCATAGGGGTTGTATAACCTGTATTTTAAGCAGTACACGCCTACTTGGTGTAGCCATTGGACCTCCGATTTCTGCCATACTAATCAAATCAAATAATAACACCCTTTTTTACGTGCTAGCTGCCTCAAATGCGGCATCAGCACTGATTACAATGCTATTGGTAAAACCTAAACAGAGTTAAAGCAGTTCCTCGGCTCTATAGACGGTTCCCGTGGATGGAGCAAGGCATATCACACATTACGAGTTAAACCAGTTCCATGGCTCTATAGACGGCGGTAAGCATTTAAAACTGACCTGTTCTTTTGAAACCGGATGCACTAATGTTATCTGATTTGACCATAAGGCTATTTGCTGCCCAAGTTTGTTCACATTTTGTCCGTATTTTTGATCTCCGTAAAGGGGATGCCCTATATTTGAAAACTGTACCCTTATTTGATGAGGCCGGCCTGTGTGCAAATTAACCCGAACAAGGCTAAAGCCATTACACACTTCCAAAACCCTGTATTCCAGAAGGGCTTTTTTGCTCCCCTCTGCCTTATCATCCACTACCCTTACAGTATTGCTCCTGCCGTCCTTTATAAGATAGTTTTCCAGCCTGCCCTCACTATTGTCCAAAATACCGTGAATTATCGCCATATAAACTTTTTTGAACTGTCTGGTTCGTACCTGATCCGAAAGCCTTGATGCAGCTTTCGATGTTTTGGCAAAAACCATGATCCCACCCACCGGACGGTCAAGCCGGTGAACCAGACCCAAAAAAACATTACCGGGCTTGTTGTACCTTTGCTTTAAATCCTGTTTCAAAAGAGTAAGCATATCCATGTCCTTTGTATTATCCTTTTGGGTAAGCATATTAACAGGTTTCTTTACAACCAATAGGTGATTGTCCTCAAATAAAACTTCAATGCTTTCGCCGGTTCTAAACCTCATCCTTTCCCTACCTCCCAGCTCCCATAACCCTTCCAATCATCTGCCAACAGCATCATACAAACCTCCGTGAGTAAAGCTATACATTATTAGTATTTCAAAAGCCTGGATTGTTAAAACTCCAGGCTTCTTGTTAGTGGGATTTCACGAAGTGAAATAACCAAAAAGCGAAGGGGCTCGATGCCCTTGAGCTTTTATTAATAAGTTATATATTATTTGAGCATTTATCGCTTATATCAAAGACTTCTTAACCATACTGGGCAGTTTGAAGCACGATTCGAATATTTCGCTGTTCACATATAGGGTATTGTGTTTTAGTTTACTTGTGTCTGCATTAGCCGGATCGTTCTTTAAAGACGCAAGGGTAAAGCTCCACATACCTCCCGGGTAACTGGGCACAACCGCCTTATAAACCTTTACTATGGGATAGTATTCATTTAAAATTCTATAGGTGTTCCCAAGTATGTCTTTGTTAAATATTGGAGACTGACTCTGACATACCATTATTCCGTCTTCTTTAAGGCATTTCTTTACATCTTTATAAAACTCTCTAGAAAACAACTGAACAGCCGGACCCACCGGGTCAGACGAATCCACTATTATTATATCGTAACGTTTTTCGCTGTTTTTTACATATTTGACTCCATCATTGAATATAAAATTCACTCTATTGTCACTGGGTGTGGTTCCGGAAATTTCAGGCAAGTGTTCAACACACTCCTTCACAACCACCTCATCAATCTCCACAACGTCTACACTCTTAATTTCCTCATATTTTAACACTTCATTAGCAGCACCACAATCTCCTCCGCCAATTATCAGAACATCCTTAGGATTGTCATGGGTTACAATGGGTATATGAGAAATCATCTCATTGTATATATATCCATCCAATACTGTAGTTTGTACCACTCCATCAAGTACTAGGCATTTACCAAAATCACACAAATCGACAATATCCACCTGCTGATATGAAGACTTTCTAGACGAAATTATCCCCCTAGCCCTATAAGTAAGCTTCATATTATCCCTGTCATCCTCAACAAGCCAGATATCTCCATCAATCCTTTCAAAGTGTTTCCCAAATTGTTTTACATCCATCGTCATTTTCCCGGTCAATATCCTCGGATATAAAAGACCGGTTTTCCCCCCTCCCTCACATATTATTAAGAATAATAAAAATATTATGCTTTTTACAGTTTGCTATTATACCATAATACACATATTAAAACCACCTTATTTAACACTAGGTTTGTGTCAAGTAAAAGTTGGCAATGATCTCTTCATCCTGTTATTTTATTGGTTTACTTGCTTTGAAGGTCAATGTGAAATCCTCATACTTTTAATTTAGTGAACTTCTTTCTGGAAAGTTTGGCTGGTTATGCATTA
>JAAYTO010000237.1 GCA_012523755.1 Clostridium sp.
CTCCCTTTGTATAATTTCTTACCCATTTAGTATAACCCCACTTTTCATTATCTATGGGTAATATCTTACTACAAAGGCTCAATAAAGTTTATCTGTAATTTATGCCATGGCTTAATCTTCCTTCATGATTTCACCGTGTAAGCTGGAGCCGGATACCTTGACATATCTGACAAACAGCACATTAGAAAATGCCGTTGTTTTTGATTATGAATCTATGTGTTACAGCAAGGTGTACATGCCCGATATGTTTGGAGGCATGGATTCGTATGACGTTTTTCTTTCCGGGGCAAAAGCATTGATTACCATTGACAATCCTGAAGGTGATAGTAATAAGGAATTGATACTGTTTCGCGATTCTTTTGGAAGCAGTATTGCACCATTGTTGCTTGAGGGCTATTCAAAAATAACCCTTGTTGATCTTCGATATATATCCACTGATTTATTGGGTAACTATATCGACTTTTCTCTTAATCAGGATGTGTTATTTCTCTATAATACGCAGGTTATAAACAACAGTTATATGCTCAAATAGAACATAAAGCAGGAGACGGTTTTCTGTTTCACACACGACCCGGAAGAACCGTTCGAAACCACTAAAAAACACTAATAAAAATGCTAAATATTCAATAAGATACATAGCACCCCCCCATAATTGGATGGATTGGGATACAAGGTTTTTCACAAAATACTTAATGCAAGGAATTTTAAAGTTCCTCAAAAAAGGAAAAGGGTATATATTGTTTGTTTCAGAAAAGACTTGGAAGTGGATGGTTTTGTTTTCCCAAAACCTGTACAAAAAAGCTACCAGAGAATTTCCAGCAGCCCAACTATACAAATAATTTATATAATACTATTCTACAACAGGATTAAAGAAATATGCCCTGTCGGTATCAGAACCACTCAAACTCTTAATACAATTTGCTGCAAAGCCTATGGTTTTTACACCTGTAATATCAATACCTTCAACTTTTTTTATTTCACCGGCAATAATTTCTATACTTGCCAGTTTATTTTCATTTTCAACATCATAAATAATAATTTCATAAGGTGTTTTACCGATGTCATTTTCATTAGAAGCAGCAACGTAGGCATCAAAGGAGAGTTTGGTGTAACCTCCCCCTATTTTGGCTTTGTATGCTTCACGAATGTTTGCAGAAAGACCTCCGCACCAAATTCTAAAGCTTATTCCATCATTATAGACGATATCAGCTCCAAGATCGCCTTTTACGGTGAGAGATCCTTTATCTGTAACTTTGCTGCCAGCACCACCTGTATCGCTTTCAAAGCTTAATACACTTTTAGACTGTTTATTATTATCGCCAACATCAGTGTCATTATCAGTATCAGTATCAGTGTCAGTGTCCAGTTCTACAGGCTTATCCGATCTGGTGGAATATACAACAGGATTAAAGAAAAATGCCCTGTCGGTATCAGAACCACTCAAACTCTTAATACAGTTTGCTGCAAAGCCTATAGTTTTTACACCTGTAATATCAATATCTTCAACTTTTTTTATTTCACCGGCAATAACTTCTATAGCTGCCAGTTTATTTTCAGTTTCAACATCATAAATAATAACCTCATAAGGTGTTTTACCAATGTCTTTTTCATTAGAAGCAGCAACATAAGCATCAAAGGAGAGTTTGGTGTAACCTCCCTCTATTTTGGCTTTGTATGCTTCACGGATGTTTGCAGAAAGACCTCCGTTCCAAATTCTAAAGCTTATTCCATCATTATAGACGATATCAGCTCCAAGATCGCCTTTTACGGTGAGAGATCCTTTATCTGTAACTTTGCTGCCAGCACCACCTGTATCGCCTTCAAAGCTTAATACACTTTTTGGAGGCTTTTCCTCAGTTCCAAGAATGACGGTTTTAGTACTTGCATCCCAATCTACAGGTATGTCTAGCATATTACTGACTGCACGAACGGGAAGATATGTAGTACCATTGTACATAATAGGATATACGGGATTGCCAGAACCATCTTTCATGTTTTGAACTTCTCCACAATACCTGATTGTAACTTCTCGACTTAGAATTGCCTTAATCTCAGTGGTTAACGATGAGGCAAAAGCAACTACACCAGTACACAAAACAATAGTACTAATTAAGACAAGAAATTTTGTTAACCTCTTCTTATTCAAAAATATCCACTCCTTTTTTAATGTTTACCTAAATTATATAGTAAATGTGCAGGAAATGCAAATATCGGTGGGCTCGGGTTTGTGTCAAGTAAAAGTTGGCAATGATCTCTTCATCCTGTTATTTTATTGGTTTACTTGCTTTGAAGGTCAATGTGAAATCCTCATACTTTTAATTTAGTGAACTTCTTTCTGGAAAGTTTGGCTGGTTATGCATTA
>JAAYTO010000238.1 GCA_012523755.1 Clostridium sp.
ATGGGTGTCAAACAAGCGAGATCATTGCCAACTTTTACTTGACACAAACAACTTTTTTGTACCCCTTGCATTACAGCATAAAATATAATAAAATAAAAAGTAAGTTTTCTATACAAACTGTTAATATTATAAGCTAATGATGGGGAAAACAATACGTGTTCCGAATAAGAGAGTTGATGGTTGGTGCAAATCAACCGGAGCCTATTGCACTATTCCACCCCTGAAGTGTTGGTGATGAGCCAAACCGCTGCAACGGTTATTATGCATGAAAGTGAGTTAGATATTTATCTGACTAATTTGGGTGGCACCGCGGATATAACCTCTCGTCCCTGATTGTATGGGTGAGGGTTTTTTTATTATACGCATTGTTAAGTCAAATCAGAATAAAAATAAAAGTAAGGAGAGGATAAAATGAAACCAGCAAACAAACCAGTAAATCCATGTTTTTCATCCGGTCCATGTGCTAAGCACCTCGGATATTCAATTGATCTTTTAAAAGGTACGCCCCTTGGAAGATCCCACAGAAGTGCCCTAGGCAAATCAAAACTTAGTGAGTCTATTGCTAGAACTAAAAAAATCCTTAAAATACCCGATGATTACAGGGTTGGTATAGTACCTGCTTCCGATACAGGAGCCTTTGAAATGCTTATGTGGAACATTTTAGGCGAAAGAGGCGTTGATGTAATCTGTTTTGAATCCTTTGGAAAGGGTTGGGCATATGACATTGAAAAAGAGCTTAAGCTTACTAATGTCCGTAAATTTTCCGCAGATTACGGTGATTTTCCTGATATTTCAGATGTTAATTTTGATAATGACGTAGTATTTACTTGGAACGGAACAACAAGCGGTGTCAAAGTACCTAATGGAGATTGGATTCCCGATGACAGAAAAGGATTAACCCTTTGTGATGCTACATCGGCAGTATTTGCAATGGATATACCTTGGAATAAAATCGATGGTTTAACCTTCTCTTGGCAGAAAGTATTGGGCGGTGAAGCTGCTCACGGTATGCTTATACTGTCGCCTAGAGCTGTTGAAAGAATAGAATCATATACACCATCTTGGCCTCTTCCCAAAATATTCAGGCTTAAGAAAAAAGGCAAGTTTGATGAAGCAATTTTCCAAGGATCCACAATAAACACCCCATCAATGATATGCAATGAGGACTATCTAAATGCATTAAACTGGGCAGAATCCATTGGTGGGCTTGAAAGACTAATTCAAAAAAGTGAAGAAAACCTTAAGGTAATTGAAGATTTTGTTGAAAAGCATGACTGGATAAGCTTTCTGGCTAAAGACAAAGCTACCCGTTCCAACACAAGCGTATGCTTAAACGTTGACCTGCCGGGAGATAAAATAAAGAAAATGGTCAGTCTGCTTGCGGAAGAAAAAGTAGCCTATGACATCTCATCATATAAAGAAGCACCTGTGGGTATCAGAATATGGTGTGGGGCAACAGTTGAGAAATCGGATTTGCAAATATTATGTGAATGGCTTGAATGGGCATATTCTGAAGTTGTAAACTCGTAAATTAAGTGGAACTTCCAACCCCTTCAATAAAATTACATCAAAGAAGGGGTTGGGACATTCTTGTTAATCACGTACTCATAATATGCCAGAGTATTTCCGCTGTGAAAGGGTCTATGAGATATTGACAATTACAAGTATTTCCCTTGCTGCTGTGACGGTACTGGATAAAATCCCAAATCCTTGAGTAATGCATCTACATCACCGTCAAAGTTATAAAAGTAAGGTCGGAGTTTAGTATCTAGTACCAACAAATATGGGCTACCTTGTTCCGGTAACAAAATAAAAATTTGATCTACGGTATAAATATTGTAATCATTGAGCCAAGGGTTTTGTACTTGAACAGGAGGAACAACGGGAATCCTTATTATATAACCATCCTCCGGAAAGGCTTTCACTGCAGCATACATGCCTGAAATAGCCTTCAGATAGCTTATTGCCGCCTTTTCTATTGTTTGATTGGTCAAAACTTTTTTTATTACCTCCCCCTTTGTAATGTCAAAAATCTCAACAGTTCTTTTTGATGGGTCTGTTTCATGTTCCGATGCTAAAAAAGTTATAAGGCTGGTTTGATAAAATTGATTTGACAAACATAAAAGTGATTCATATTTACTATTTAATTTCGTGTTTTGATAATGATTATATATGTTAATGGTAATGGAAATTGCTAAAACAATCAATATGCCGACTTTCATCAATCACGGTAAAAGCATGAACCCATCTCCTGCCAATACTCTCACAAGAGAGTTTTTTAAAATGCCATTTCAGCATTTAATATTCAGGCAAGAAAATCATTTTTTAAGAAATGCCCCCGGGATTACTAAGATATGGCGTGTG
>JAAYTO010000239.1 GCA_012523755.1 Clostridium sp.
AGCTTCAACAAAATGCTGGATTTCTACAAATTAAAGAAAGTATACATAAAAGTTAATATCTATGATGTTATTAAAACAATTGCGACTGAGAAGATGTGAATGTTCTGCGTGAAGAGCCGGATGTGGGAAAACCACAAGTCCAGTTCTGTGAGGAGTGCGGAGCGGTAACGCTCCCATTTACTCGACCGGATATAGTTCAAGTAATTATTGCTTTTAATACAATAGCCGGAGATGAAGAGTATAAAGAAGATTTGGACTTTAATCAGGATGGTGCAATTAATATCAAGGATATAGTTATAATTGTCAAACATTTTAACTCATCAAGCTCCAGCTATTAGTTTTATACCTGACTTCTTTATTTATTAATTGCAAATGTAATGTAAAAGGGGCTGTCGAACAGAACAGCCTCTTTTAATGTAGTGTGCAAAGGTGTTTGATAGCACTGACCAATAGTAATAGGGGGTATAGTGATGTATGCTTTTCTTGGACTGTTTTATTTTTTGTTTGCTTTATTATTTTGGTTAATACCGACTCTTGTTGCAATAAAACGAGAAAACAGCAATAAAACTGTGTTTTTTATGCTTAATATATTTGCGTGTTTGACTAGTATTTCATTGAAGAGATACGATAATGAACTACAATGGTACTCGTCAGGTGAAGCTCCTTTGTTTAATTGGATAGATGTTATGTGGGTCATATTACTAGTTTGGGCATTTTGGGAGGATAATAGGTATACATATGAAGAACATATTTATGAAAGATATAAGAAAAAAACCTGAAGGCTTTTCCTAAAAAGAATGTTCTAATTGCAAGTGTATGGTGGAGTCCGATTATAATTCGTGTCCTAAATGCGGAAACAGGTTTGAGGAAAAAACAGAAATTAAAAGGGAAGTAAAGGATAACTGGCATTGTAGAAAATGCGGAGCACTAAACAGTATAAATACAATTTACTGCCGGGACTGCGGTACATATAGGTAAGTCAGAAATGTTTCTGGAATATTAGTATTTACATTTGATTTGTGTATATGGAATCATGTTTATATGTTCTAAAGTTAAAAACTCAGAATGTTCAAAATAATTGTTAAGTAAGATTGACAAGATAACTTTATATTTCATTTTGCTGCTTAATTGCTCCTTAGCTTAGTAACTTTGCTTATTGTTGATAACCGCTTCCTGATATGGTATCATATCAATCGGTCGAACTGCCGAAACGGTGGAGGATATGTTTATGTGGGAGTAATGTAAAATGACGGATTTTCAAAATATATCACAACAGATTCAGACATTGGTTAGTCAAATTTCTATATTAGTAATAATGGGCTTTTTGGGTTTTGTTGCGGGCAAAACCCGTTACTTACCGGAAAATTCGGGTTCGGTGTTGTCAAGGGTTGTTATTAAACTTACAGCACCAATTTTAATTTTTATAACCCTAGCAAGTCGAAATTTTACAAAGGATACATTGATAAACGGTATTTGGATATATATACTCGGTGCAGTGTTTATAATGATTTCTTTTGTGGCAGGACACTTCGTAGGAAAGGTACTCGGGCTTAAGGGGGCATCGGAAAATATATTTAAGATGCATTTTATGTTCGGGAATGTAATCTATCTTGCATTTCCGCTTTTAAGGTCTATGTATGGAGATGGTGTTTTGATATATGCAATACTTTTTAATTTGGCAAGTGACACTATTTTGTGGACTTTAGGGGTTTTTCTTGTCAACCGGCATAATAAGACAGATTGGAAGGATAACATAAAGCATCTTATTAACGGTAACACTATAGCCTTTGCGGCAGGTCTTTTTATTATACTTTTAAAAGTAAATTTTATGCCTTTTATTGAGCGTATACCTTATATATATGAGGTAAGTGGCTTTGTAAAAAGTGCTTTCTATCCTTTAGGGGAGGTCACGGTACCCCTTTCAATGCTTTTTATAGGTCTGATATTATCGAAGATCAAAATAAGCAATGCTAGGGAGCTGTTAAAAAGGGTTCCTGTATTTGTTTTATCCCTTTTCAAGCTTATAATAATACCGTGTTTGGCGTTATTTGTTCTGTCGTTTATTGATTTTATCGAGCCTCTTGCTAAAGCTGTGATCGTTCTTCAACTGTCAATGCCATGTGGAACAATTGTTCCTGCGTTAGCGGATCAGTACGGATCGGATTATAAACTTGCAACGGAAAATGTGTTTTTTACCACTATACTTGGAGTTGTGACTATGCCTTTTATGGTTTATTTATTGGCATTAACCGGGTAAAGTGGGAGCGGTGTTGTTTTTCTTCACTTAAATAATATGCACCCTTTACTTAATGCACCTAACATGAATTAATGGCTGAATATTGACGAATATTCAATATAAACAGGGGCTTAATGCAAGGCTACAGCTATTTAAGTCCTAAGGTTATAATTGACGGCGAAATTCTTGAATCAAGGTAAAAGAAGACAGCTCTTGTATTCTTGTAAAAAAACGAATATTACTTCGCAGTTTGCAAAATAATGTTCGTTTTTTTCACCTGTTTTCATTGACAAAAAGCTTTGGGATTTGGTAGTATTATTTATGTATTGAGAGAATATTTTGGGCTTATGAAACGATCTTTCTCACAAGATAATATTGTGCTGTTAATAAAGCAGAAGTATTAAGGTGATTGATGGCATCTTTTGTAATAACGTTTGTACGGGGTTGGTTCTGCCAGCCCGTTTTTATATTTTAGCTTATTTCACTAAATTGTTACATTATTTCCTATGGAGGTTAGAATTATGGTAAATAAAAATGACTCAAAGGTTAGCAAAATACCGAAAGTTGCTGTTGTAATGGGGAGTGATTCCGATTTTGCGGTTTTAAAAGGCTGTATAAAGCTATTAAAACAATTTGAAGTAGAGGTTTCTGTCAGCGTATGCTCTGCACACAGGACTCCGGATAAAGCCGCAGAACTTGCAAAAAGTGCAGAAGAGGATGGTTTTGATGTTATTATCGCCGCAGCAGGAAAAGCTGCACATTTACCTGGAGTTCTGGCAGCTTACACACCTCTTCCCGTTATTGGAATACCTATAAAATCTTCTACATTGGACGGACTGGATTCATTGCTTTCTATAGTACAGATGCCCAGTGGAATACCTGTTGCCACAGTGGCCATAGATGGGGCGGAAAATGCTGCTTTACTTGCGGTTCAAATACTCTCCGTTGGTTATACCGAATTAAGAGACAAGATGAAGGAATATAAAAAGAAATTAGCCAAAAAGGTTGAAGATAAAAACGAGGCACTGCAGCAAAAGCTCAGGGAGATATGATTTAATTTGATGATAAGGAGAGGGAATATGATCGACTTTAAAGGGGAAAAATGTTTGAATAATTTATCTTATTTATTTGAAACTGAAGTGGACGAATTTAGACTGGATAAACCTAACGATGAGTGCGGGGTATTTGGTATATATAATAAAGGGGATAACGATAGTGCACGACTGACTTACTATGCTTTGTATGCCCTTCAGCATAGAGGACAGGAAAGTGCCGGTATAGCCGTTAAAGGTACGGATAGTCTGCTTTATCATAAAGATATGGGTCTTGTTCCTGACATTTTTGATGAAAAAATTCTTAACAGGCTCGAAGGAAAAATTGCAATAGGACATTGTAGATATTCCAATTCCGATGAAAATCGGAGAGAGAATACACAACCGATGGTTATTAAGTATAAAAAGGGGCAGCTTGCAATTGCACATAACGGCAGTCTTGTAAATGCCGTGACAATAAGGGAAAACCTTGAGGAGGATGGCGTTATATTCCAAACGACCAGTGACACAGAGGTTATTTCAAATTTGATTTCGAGATTCAGGGTTACAAGCAGCAGCATTGAAGAGTCTATTATAAAAATGATGATGGATGTTAAGGGGGCATATTCCCTGGTAATCCTAACGCCGCATAAGCTTATCGGGATAAGGGATCCCCATGGAATAAGACCTTTGTGTATCGGCATGTTGGGTGATTCATATATATTAACCTCAGAGACCTGTGCCCTTGATGCGGTAGGTGCTGAGTATGTCAGGGATGTAAATCCCGGTGAGATAGTAGTTATTGATGAATCGGGCTTGAAATCCATTCAGACGGAGACTCCAAAGGACTCAAAGCTTTGTATATTTGAATACATTTATATCGCACGGCCCGATAGTTATATAGATGGAGTAAGTGTTTACAGGGCAAGGGTTGAAGCCGGAAGAAGACTTGCTAAAGAGTACCCGGTAGATGCAGATGTAGTTTTTGGTGTTCCCGATTCCGGATTGTCAGCGGCTCTCGGTTACTCAATGGAATCTGGCATACCCTACGGAGTAGGACTTATAAAGAATAGGTATGTTGGAAGAACATTTATCAAGCCGGGGCAGGGACAAAGAGAGAGTAGTGTGAGAATAAAACTCAATGCCTTAAAAGAGGCTATTAACGGAAAAAGGGTTATAATGATAGATGACTCAATTGTGAGGGGTACTACCAGTAAAAGAATTGTACAGATTTTAAGGAATGCGGGGGCAAAAGAGGTTCATATGAGAGTAAGTTCGCCACCTTATAAGTTTCCGTGCTATTTTGGAGTGGATGTATCCAGTAAATCAGAACTTATTGCTGCAAAATATAGTATTGAGGAAATAAGAAAAAATATTGGTGCAGACAGCTTAGGTTTCTTGAGCTTAGAAAGTTTGCTTAAAACGCCGGTGGGAGCAAAATGTGGTTTTTGTACTGCGTGTTTTACAGGGGATTACCCCATGGAAATACCGGAGCAAGTGAAGTAAAGTTTTCAGTGGGTTGTATTTGTCAAATTTTATTATTTGTTATATAATTTATTTATTTGTAATTGGGAGGTAATTAAATGACCACGTATAAAGATGCAGGTGTTGATGTTGAAGCAGGCTATGAAGCTGTGAGACTAATGAAAAATGATGTGAAAAGGACTTTCAGACCAGAGGTTATTACCGATATTGGGGGTTTTGGAGGACTTTTTGCATTGAACAGGGACAGGTATTCTGAGCCTGTACTTGTATCGGGAACCGATGGCGTAGGTACAAAACTTAAAATTGCTTTTTTAATGGACAAGCATGATACCATTGGAATAGATTGTGTTGCAATGTGCGTAAACGATATTGTGTGTAGTGGTGCTGAGCCCCTGTTTTTTCTGGACTATATTGCACTGGGAAAAAACCGTCCGGAAAAGGTTGCCGAAATCGTAAAAGGAGTCTCCGACGGTTGTGTTGAAGCCGGATGTGCACTAATAGGCGGGGAAACAGCTGAAATGCCTAGATTTTATCCTGAGGAGGAGTATGATTTGGCGGGTTTTGCCGTTGGAATAGTGGACAAAAAGAATATTATCGACGGGAAGAAAATAGAGGCAGGGGATAAAATCATAGGGCTTGCTTCCAGCGGTATTCACAGCAACGGATATTCCCTTGTAAGGAAGATCTTAGCACCCAATAGAGAAAAATTATCGGAAGTTGTTGCTTCGCTGGGAACCACTATTGGTGAAGAGATAATAAAGCCGACAAGGATATATGTCAAGACAATTTTGGATTTAATAAGCAGGTTTGAAATAAAAGGTATAGCCCATATTACCGGTGGAGGTTTTATTGAGAACATGCCAAGAATGCTACCGGAAGGTTTGGGAATTAATATATTCAGGGATTCCTGGCCGGTATTGCCGATATTTGAAATTCTTCAGAGTATCGGGAATCTTGATGAAAGAAATATGTTCAATACCTTTAATATGGGTATAGGTATGGTAATGGCAGTTGATGCGAATATTGCGGAAGATGTACTCAAACACTTGAACAGCAGTACAGAGCAGGCCTATTTAATAGGAGAAGTTGTTTCAGGAAGGAACGGGCTGGAGTTATGCTAAACATTGGTGTTCTGGTTTCTGGAGGCGGAACCAATCTACAGGCTATTATAGATAAGATTGAAAATGGCTATATAAAGAATTGTTCGATTGTCACAGTGGTATCAAGCAGGCAAGGGGTATATGCACTGGAAAGGGCTAAAAAGCATGATATCCCTGCGGTTTGTATTGCCAGAAAGGATTATTCTTCGGTTTATGAGTATGGCGAGGCTCTCATCAGGCATTTTGAAAGCTTTAATGTTGATCTTGTTGTTATGGCTGGTTTTTTATCCATACTTGAAGAAAACTTTGTTAAAAGGTATCAAAACAGGATAATCAATATTCATCCTGCTCTGATACCTTCCTTTTGCGGCAAAGGGTATTATGGCATAATTCCTCATCAGAAGGCGCTGGAATACGGAGTTAAGGTTACCGGTGCAACGGTTCATTTTGTTGATGTAGAGGCCGATGCCGGGCCGATTATATTGCAAAAAGCTGTGTACATAAAAGATGATGATACTCCCGAGACCCTTCAGAAAAGGGTTATGGAGGAAGCGGAATGGGAAATTCTACCTAAAGCTATAAAGCTCTTTTCCGAGGGAAGACTTGAAGTTGAAGGAAGAAAAGTAAGAATAAAAGATATTTAATTTGGACAACAATTATAGTTTATAAAAATCGTATAAGGAGTGATAATATGGTTAAGCGAGCATTGATAAGTGTATCGGATAAGACGGGAATTGTAGAACTGGCAAAAGAACTTCAAAGCCGCGGTGTTGAGATTGTTTCTACGGGGGGGACAGCTAAAGTTCTCAGTGATGCCGGGGTTAAGGTAATTAACATATCTGATGTTACAGGTTTTCCGGAGTGCCTGGACGGAAGGGTTAAGACCCTGCATCCAAAAGTTCATGGCGGGCTTTTGGCAATGAGAAATAACGAGGAGCATATGAAGCAGATCAAGGAGCTTGGAATTGAACCTATAGACATGGTTATTATCAACCTTTATCCCTTCAAGCAAACAATACTCAAAGACAATGTAAAGCTGGAAGAGGCTATTGAAAACATAGATATTGGCGGACCTACAATGTTAAGGGCGGCGGCTAAGAATTATCAGGACGTGGTTGTAATAGTAGACCCTAAAGACTATGATTTTGTACTTGAAGAGCTTGGGTCAAAGGGCGATGTTTCACTGGGGACAAAGTTTAGACTAGCCTACAAGGTATTCGAGCACACAAGTCATTATGATACCTTGATTGCAAAATATTTAAGAGACCGGTTGGGTGAAGATGCTTTTCCTGAAACTCTGTCTTTAACCTATGAGAAGGTTCAGGAAATGAGATACGGAGAGAATCCTCATCAAAAGGCTGTTTTCTATAAGGAAATAGGTAAAAACGAGGGTTGCCTGACATCAGCCGAGCAGCTGCACGGAAAAGAGCTTTCCTATAACAATATAAATGATACAAACGGAGCCCTTGAACTGTTAAAGGAATTTGATGAGCCCACAGTGGTTGCAGTTAAACATGCCAATCCCTGCGGTGTGGCGAGTGCTGAAAATATATATGAGGCATATGTAAGGGCATACGAGGCGGATCCGGTATCGATATTTGGCGGTATAGTTGCAGCCAACAGAGAAATTGACGAAAAAACAGCAGAGGAAATAAACAAGATTTTTGTTGAGATTGTTATTGCACCTTCTTTTACAGAAGAGGCCTTAAAGGTACTTACCAAAAAGAAAAACATCAGAATACTTAAGCTTGATAACATTTCTAAAAAGATTTCAAAAGACACCTATGATATGAAAAAGGTAGCCGGTGGTTTGCTGGTTCAGAGCTATAATACCGAGCTTTTAAATATGGATGATTTAAAATATGTAACCGATAAGAAGCCTACAAAAGAGGAGATGGAAGCTCTTATTTTTGCCATGAAAGTTGTAAAGCATACCAAGTCCAATGGAATTGCATTGGCAAAGGGTAAGCAAACAGTAGGCGTAGGTCCGGGACAGGCTAACAGGATAATGGCTTGTAATATCGCTATCAAAACCGGTGGAGAAAAGACAAAGGGAGCTGTTCTTGCATCGGATGCTTTCTTCCCCTTCCCGGATTGTGTTGAGGCAGCGGCTGCTGCGGGTATTACTGCCATTATTCAACCGGGGGGATCTATAAAGGATCAGGAATCCATAGATGCATGCAATAAGCATGGTATTGCGATGGTGTTTACCGGAATGAGACATTTTAAGCATTGATGGAAGCGATAGGAGGAGTAAAATGAAGGTATTGGTTGTGGGAAGCGGTGGACGTGAGCATACTTTGGTATGGAAAATTGCTCAAAGTTTGCTGGTTGAAGAATTGTATTGTGCTCCTGGAAACGGAGGTATCTCTGCAATAGCCCAGTGTGTTCCTATAAAGGCAATGGATATAGAGGGAATGGTAAAGTTTTCAAAGGAAAAACAGATGGACATGGTGGTGGTGGCACCGGATGACCCTTTGGCGGCAGGAATGGTTGATGCCTTGGAGGAAGCGGGCATAAGAGCGTTTGGACCCAATAAGGCAGCTGCTGTTATTGAGGGCAGCAAGGCCTTCGCTAAAGAACTCATGAAAAAGTATAATATACCTACTGCTGATTATGAGGTTTTTAACAGCAGCAATGATGCCATAAACTATTTGAAGGACAAAAAGTTTCCCATTGTCGTCAAGGCGGACGGGCTTGCACTGGGCAAGGGTGTAATAATCGCCCAGAGTTTTGAGGAAGCCAAAAAAGCCGTTGAGAACATCATGGAAGACAGGGTGTTTGGCGATGCGGGACAAAAAGTAGTAATAGAAGAGTTTCTCGTTGGACAGGAAGTTTCTATGCTGGCTTTTACCGATGGGAAAACCATAAAAACCATGGTATCCTCTCAGGATCACAAACGAGCCCTTGATAACGACCGGGGGCTTAATACCGGGGGAATGGGAACATTTTCTCCTAGTAGAATATATACCGAGGAAATTCATAATTACTGTGTGGAGAAAATCTACAAGCCAACGGTTGAAGCAATGAACAGGGAAGGCAGAAAGTTTAAGGGCGTTCTGTATTTTGGACTTATTTTAACGGAAGATGGGCCGAAAGTTCTTGAGTATAATGCCCGGTTTGGAGATCCGGAAACCCAAGTGGTATTGCCCAGACTTAAAACCGATATTCTTGAGGTTTTTAATGCTGTTATTGATGAAAGATTGAATGAGATTGAAATAGAATGGGATGACAATGCCTGTGTATGTGTTATTATGGCTTCCGGAGGGTATCCTGAGAAGTATCAGACAGGTTATGAAATAACCGGAATTGACAAAACGGAAAGGGATATAAATACCGTTGTCTTCCATGCGGGAACAAAACGGGAGGATGGTAAATATTATACTGCAGGGGGGCGCGTGCTTGGTGTAACTTCTCTTGAAAGCAATCTTGAATCGGCAATTAAAAAGGCCTATGAGGGAGTTTCAAAAATAAGTTTTGAAGGCATGCACTACAGAAGGGATATAGGGAAAAAATAATGGGAGAGCTTAAGGCTCTCCTTGTTAATAGTACGATATTAATAGTACGATGGTATTTTCTATAAAACCGGATGGAGTTGATGATATGGGAAAAAAATTTATTTGCCTTGACATTGGCGGGACAAAAGTTTTGGGTGCGGTTTTTGATGAAAATAATAATATTCTTTTCAAGACAAAGAAGAAAACGAGGGTTGAAAAGGGAATAGACAAGGTTGAGGAAAAAATTGTAAGCGTTATTGAAAACCTTATCGAAGGTTCGGGTATAAAAAATGAAGAGATTGCTGGAATTGCGGCAGGGGCACCGGGAGTAATCAATGAGGATACGGGTGAAATATTATTCGCCCCCAACCTTCCTTGGAGAAATTATGATATTAAAAGCATTATAGAAAACAAATTCAAAGTTCCCTTTTTTCTTGGAAATGATGCCAATGTGGGAATGATTGGCGAATGGAAGTACGGTGCTGCTGTAAATAAAGGGAGCGTGATAGGTGTTTTTGTCGGGACAGGTATTGGCGGCGGGCTTATAATAAACAACAAACTTTTTTCAGGAGCCCGCCACCTTGCAGGAGAGCTGGGACATATGGTGCTGAACACCGAGGGACCTTTATGCAATTGCGGACAAAGGGGCTGTCTTGAGGCTTATTCCTCGAAGGTTGCCATTACCAAAGAAATAAGGGTACAGATAGAAAGAGGAAGAGATACGGTTTTGAAAGAACTTATGGATGATGATGCGATAATAAAAAGCAAAGCCATTAGAAAGGCTATGGAACAGGAGGATTCTGTTGCCTTGGAGGTTATGGACAGAGCGGTATATTATCTGGCGGCCGGAACCGGTTCTCTTATAAACATCTTTAACCCTGATATGGTTGTACTGGGGGGCGGTGTTTTGGAGGCATTGGGAGAATATATCATACCGCAGTTGAAGAGGCATATAAAAAGGTTTGCCCTTCCGGCAGTACTTGAGGGAACAGATATTGTTGAAAGCAAGCTTGGAGATGATGCCATTTTATATGGAGCCTTGGCACTTATTAAAGACAGGGTGCATATTGTTTAAAGTGAGAAGAAAAGTATTTGCTTCCCAATGTTTCTTCCATATTTTTTCTTTCGTTTTTTCACTTGAATAATATACCCTAAAAAAATAAGTGTGACTTTTAAGTACAGGGATTTTATGCTATAATTATTTTCCGGAAGATGTATTTTAATATTGTAATGAAGGAATTGAAGATGAGTGAAAAGAGAGTGGGTATACTAGGAGGTACCTTTGACCCTATTCATATCGGTCATTTAATTATGGCTGAACATATAAGAGAGGAATTTAAACTAAATAAGGTGATATTTATACCTTCCGGAAATCCTCCGCATAAAAAACTTCAAACAGTAACCGATGCTGAACACAGATACAATATGGTATCCGAAGCATTGAAAGGGAACCCATATTTTGAGGAGTCAAGGATTGAGATTAACAGGAAGGGGTATACTTATACCATAGATACCCTAAACGATCTAAAACAACAAAACAAAGACAATATTCATATGTTTTATATAATTGGTGCTGATGTACTTTTTGACCTCCTCACTTGGAAGGATTACGAGAAGGTTTTTAAGACATGTGAGTTTATATCAGCACTAAGGCCGGGAAAAGACAGGGATGGGTTTAGAGAAAGGATTAAATATCTTGAGAGAAAATTTTCTGCAAAAATACATGAGGCATATATTTCCCTGATAGAAGTATCTTCAACTATGATAAGGGAAAGGGTAAAGGAAAATAAATCTATAAGGTATCTTGTTCCCGAAGCTGTTGAAGATTATATAAAGACAAACCGGCTGTACTTGGAAAAATGATGTCAAACAAAATTATATACAGGGGTAGCAGTAATGACAGTACAGGAAATGAAAAAAAAGCTTGAAGAAACTCTTTCGTCGAAGAGATTTAAACACTCGGTAAGGGTCATGGACACAGCTGTTGAATTGGCTAAAAAATACAGAGAGGACAAGGAGAAAGCGGCAATTGCAGGTATTTTGCATGATTGTGCAAGACATATAGAAGGACAGGAAGTATTTGAGCTTTGTAAAAGGTATGGTATAGAAGTAAACTATATAACCGGTTTGCAGCCTCAGCTACTGCATGGACCTTTAGGAGCGGCCCTAGCTAAGGATGTGTATGGTGTTGAGGATGAGGATGTGACAGAGGCTATCGGTTGCCATACCACGGGCAGAGAGAACATGACTTTGCTGGATAAAATTATTTTTATTGCAGACTATATTGAGCCGGGAAGGAAGTTTTATGGAGTAGACGAAGTAAGAGAATTAGCGTATAAAGATCTGGATAAGGCGGTGCTTTTATCCCTTGAAAATACAATAAGGCATATTTTGAATAAAGGTGTTCTTATACACCCTAATACAATTAACGCACGTAATTATATTATAAAAGAAAGCATGAAATAAAATATATCAAATATAAGTTTTTATTCACAAAACCGCTGTTTTAGTGTTATAATTTATACAAATACAAGGGTAGTGGGTTTTGTAGGAAAAATTCGTATTAGACAAACTTTACCTTGCAGCGGTAAAGTTTTTGAAATGCGGTTAATTTATTTTAAAAAATAAGGGAAGGGAAGGGTACTTGATTGGAATCTAATGAGTTAGCCAAAAAAATAGAAGGTATCTTAGAACAAAAAAAAGCTAAGGACATAAGCACCATTGATATTAGGGAAATTTCCATTCTGGCGGATTATTTCGTTATTTGCAGTGGTACATCTGTACCCCACATAAAGTCGCTTGCCGACGAAGTGGAAGAACAGATGGAAAAGGAAAATATAAAGATTCTCCATAAGGAAGGCTATAACAGTGCCCGATGGATATTACTGGATTATGGTTCGGTTGTAATTCATATTTTCCATGAAGAGGATAGAGATTTTTACAATCTTGAAAGACTATGGGCTGATGGTGTAATGAAACATAGGGAATAATCCGAAGGGTATAAGCGGGTTTTTTATATGTTTTTGGAATAGTTGACTTCATGGCAGGGAAGTAAGCTGTTTTTGAAGTTTGATATATTTATCAATTGTTATTGAATGTGGAGGTTTTTTTTATGCATTACGACTTTAAGCATATTGAGAAAAGGTGGCAAAAGAAGTGGCAGGACGATAGGGCATTTAGTGTTCAAAAGTCCGACAATAAGAAAAAATATTATGTACTTGAGATGTTTCCATATCCTTCGGGTAATCTTCACATGGGACATGTCAGAAATTATTCCATTGGTGATGTGGTAGCAAGGTTCAAAAAAATGAACGGGTTTAATGTTATTCATCCGATGGGGTGGGATTCCTTTGGTTTGCCGGCAGAAAATGCTGCCATTAAAAGAGGTATTCATCCTAACGAATGGACTTGGTCGAATATTGAAAACATGAGAAGACAGCTAAAAGAGTTGGGTATTAGCTACGACTGGGATAGAGAGGTTGCCACCTGTCATCCTGATTATTATAAATGGACACAGTGGATGTTTTTACAGCTCTACAAAAGGGGTCTGGCATACAAAAAGAAATCCCATGTGAATTGGTGTCCTTCCTGTGCTACTGTTTTAGCTAACGAGCAGGTGGTTAACGGTGCCTGTGAGCGCTGTAAATCTACTGTGGCAAAAAAGGAATTGGAGCAGTGGTTCTTCAAGATAACCGATTATGCCCAGAGGCTTTTAGACGATATTGAAAAGCTTAAGGGATGGCCCGACAAGGTTAAAACGATGCAGCAGAACTGGATTGGAAGAAGTGAAGGCGTTGAGGTTGACTTTAAGGTCGATGGCATGGATAAGATCGTAAGGATATACACCACAAGACCTGACACCATATACGGTGTGACCTACATGGTTATAGCTCCGGAGCATCCCATAGTAAAGGAATTGATTAAGGGAACGGAACAGGAAGAAGTTTGCAATGAATTTATAAACAGGATGTCCTTATTGAACGAAATTGACAGGACATCCAATGAAGTAGAAAAGGAAGGAGTCTTTACTGGAAGGTATGTAATAAATCCTTTGAACAATGACCGTGTTCCTCTTTATCTTGCAAATTATGTTCTTGCAGAGTATGGTACCGGGGTTGTAATGGCTGTACCAGCACATGACCAGAGGGACTTTGAGTTTTCGAAGAAGTATGATTTGCCGATTAAGGTTGTAATTTTGCCGGAGGGTCAGCAAATTGATGCTTCAAAGATGACCGGGGCTTTTGAGGATATTGGATATCTTACAAATTCTGATAAGTTCGATGGTGTCAGAAGCGACGAGGCCATAGGTAAAATAATCGAATACATTGAACAGAAGGGTTACGGTGAAAGGAAAGTAAACTTCAGGCTGAGAGACTGGTTGATTTCAAGGCAGAGGTACTGGGGAGCACCCATACCCGTTATATACTGTGATGACTGTGGTACGGTGCCTGTTCCGGAAGAGGAACTTCCCGTTATTTTGCCAACGGATGTTAAATTTACTGGTGTAGGAGAGACCCCGCTTTCTACAAGTGAGTCTTTTATCGCTGCCAAGTGTCCGAAATGCGGAAAAACAGGTAAACGTGAAATAGATACAATGGACACCTTTGTGTGTTCGTCATGGTATTACTTAAGGTATTGCGACCCATGTAATACAAAAGAGCCTTTTGATAAGGAGAGTATAGAGTATTGGATGCCTGTGGATCAGTATATCGGCGGTGTAGAACATGCAATTTTACATCTTCTGTATTCAAGGTTTTTCATGAAGGCTCTTTATGATATGGATTATGTTACGTATGATGAACCTTTCAAAAATCTTTTGACTCAAGGAATGGTACTCAAGGATGGGGCTAAGATGTCCAAGTCTTTAGGCAATGTTGTGAGCCCTGAAGAAATAATTGAAAAGTATGGTGCTGACACTGCAAGATTGTTTATTTTGTTTGCATCTCCGCCGGAAAAGGATTTGGAATGGAGTGATCAAGGGGTTGAAGGCTGTTATCGGTTTATCAACAGGGTTTGGAGAATTATTAATGATTTCATAGATATGATAAAGGAAGCCCAGATCGTAGATACCTCCAAATTTACCAGTGAGGATAAGGAACTGTGGTTTATGGTTAATAACACCATTAAAAGGGTAACGGATGATGTCGGACAAAGGTTTAATTTTAATACTGCGATAAGTGCAATTATGGAACTGGTTAACTCATTATATCATTACAAAGACAAAGTGGCTGATGAAAACAAGAACAGTGCACTGTTAAAGGTAGCTATTGAGAGTATGATAATAATGCTGGCACCCTTTATTCCTCATGCGGCAGAAGAATTGTGGGAAAGGGTGGGTAAGGAAGGCAGTGTTCATGATCAGAGTTGGCCGAAATACGATGCCGATGCACTCATAAAAGACGAAATTGAAATTGTCGTCCAGATCAACGGAAGGGTAAGGGATAAGCTTGTTATTCCGTCAAACCTGACCAGAGAACAGGTGGAGGAGAGGGCATTAAAGAGTGAAAAGATAATGGCCGAAACCCAGGGTAAAAATGTGGTGAAGGTTATTACCGTACCCAGCAAGCTTGTTAATATCGTAGTGAAATAAGAAGAACTGTTGGTATATGTTGCTTAGTTCAAAATTGCCTGTACCTATGGCTGTTACAATAGCCGGGGTACAGGCTTTGTGTTTTTGTAAGGATTTTAACTTAGGATTCGGTATTATTTTGAAAAATAAATCCAATGTAAAATACAAACTAATATATCAAACATATATAAAGGTGATGCAAACTTCTTACACTCCGGTTTTCTCTAGGTATCGTTTAATCTTTTTGGTGGTTGTCTTGGCAAATTCAGTTTCCCGTATATTTATATCAATGACCCTTTTGTATATCGGCATGTTTTTGTTAATGCTCTTTATTTCTGCTTTTATCAATTTATAAACCACTTCAGCCGACGGCTCTGAATCTGTCTTAAGTTTGGACTTTATTGCATCCATGTCGGGAA
This sequence comes from Clostridium sp., assembly GCA_012523755.1. Lineage (GTDB taxonomy): Bacteria > Bacillota > Clostridia > Acetivibrionales > Acetivibrionaceae > Hungateiclostridium. Next base: position 15,338 of record JAAYTO010000239.1, read on the forward strand.
CAATTTGAGCCGATACAATTGTCTCACCGCTTTCCTCGTCGTCTTTGCCTGTTACGAGAGATTCCAGGATATAGGGACTTTTGTTAATATATGCCTCAACCTCTTCAGGGAAGATGTTCTTGCCGTTTTTAGTGACTATTACATTCTTTTGACGGCCGGTGATATAAATAAAGCCGTTTTCATCAAGCCGGGCAAGGTCTCCTGTGAAAAGCCATCCATCTTTCAAAACTGCTTTAGTCGCAGCATCGTTATTGTAATAGCCAAGCATTACACTGTCACCTTTTACAATGATTTCACCCAGACCCTCAAGATCGGGATTGTTGATTTGTACATCAAGCCCCGGAAGAGGAAGTCCGGCTGAATCATCCCTGAATTTTTCATCCCTGTTGACCGAAACAATCGGAGAAGCCTCCGTAAGACCATAGCCTTGACGAATAGTGATGCCGAAAGCCCTAAGACCCTTGGACACATTTGGATCAATAGCTGCCGCTCCGGAAATTACAAGCCTTAACCTGCCTCCGACATTATCGAGGATTTGCTTGAACAACTTTTTGCGTATATCGATTTTGAAGGTGCTATATAAAAAATTACTGATTAAAAGCCCGGCTTTTAGCTTTATTTTAAGACTCTTCTTTTTTTCTGCCTGAGTCCATATTTTTTTGTACATGTTTTCTAATATAAGAGGAACTAAGATCAGTATAGTTGGTTTGGTTTCTTTGAGGTTTTTGGCAATGTATTTAAGACCTTCATTAAAGGAAATTGTTACTCCGTTATATATCATGGTGAGAAAACCGGCGGTGCATTCATAGGTATGATGAAGAGGAAGTATAGAGAGTACCGAGTCGCTGCTGTCAATGTAAAGAGAAGAACAAACACTCATTATATTCGAACAAATATTTTTGTGAGACAGCATAACACCTTTAGCATAACCAGTGGTACCCGAAGTATAAATTAATGCACCCAATGCATTTTTGTCAATTTCGGAGTTAATATAGTCTTTTGTGCCGGAGTTTAAAAGTTCTCTGCCTGTTTTTATTAACGCCTTAAGAGATAAGAAGCAATTGCTTTCGTGTTCTTCGGTGTCCATGTTTATATAGTACTTAATATTGCTCAATTTGGATGATATCTGCTTTAGCTTGTCATGAAAAAGTCTTCCTGAGTAAACGATGGCACCTGCACCGGAATTGTTTAGAAGGTTTTCCAGCTCTGAAACGGGTAGCTCTTTGTCTAAAGGCACAATCACTCCGACTCCGTTTATGACAGAAAGATAAGTAACGCACCATTCATATCTGTTTTCGCCAATAACCGCTATAAAGCTGTTTTTTAAGTTTAATTCCAATAAAGCAGTTCCTAAAGCGTCAATATCATTTTTGAAATCAGTATATTTGATTCCTTCATACTTATCGCCCTTACTCTTTATGTAAAATGCGTTTTTGTCTGCAAACAGAGATGAGCTTTGTTCAATCATGTCCTTTAGGTTTTTTATCGGTCTTACGTCAAAAATCGGCGTAAATTTCATAACAACACTCCTTCAAGGGACAAGCCTTAATTAATTCTTAATTCTAGATATATACTATATAGATTATACATCAAAATATGCTTGTTGTAATAGTGAATTTATAATTTGTTTGACTTATTTCTTTATTATAAATAAACAATAACAGCTCAACATAAAAAAATGCCGTAATATATAAGGATGCATTTTACTGTATTTAAAGATTAAGAAGGTTTTGCTGTGTGTTTTTTAACATTTTATCTTTTTGAATTGAAGCTTCTTGATATTCTGCGAAGGGTAAATCTCAACAACATAAACATCATGAAAAATATTAATGTACACAAGGTGACTTTTTTCAAAATAGAGCTGTTTATTGTCTGTTCAAATATTTTTACAGGGGTCGGTGAAGGCATTAATATTTCCATATCTCTTGAAGCAACGGCATTAACCTTACCTAGAGAAATACCATTTCGCGTAACTTCCAAATACCCAAGAATATCACCTTTTTTTACAGGGGCATTAATATCACTTTTGATATGCTCTTCAACTATATAATCAGTTTTATTGGCGTTATTAGGCAATAAACATTTAAGTCCTTCCGGTGATGCAATTACATCTAAATTATTATTCCCAGCAGCATTGGCAACAGGTACGGATTTTATAAAGGAGTTTGGTGCCACAGCCTGTTGTATGGAATAATTTTTGAAGCCATACTCCAAAAGCTGTTTAGAGTATGCAAATACCATATCATAATTCTCAACACCAAGTATTACGGAAATTAATTCAATTCCCTCGTCATTTTCTGCAGAAGAAACAAGATTATTCAATGCTCTGTCTGTATAACCTGTCTTAATGCCTGTAATCCTTGTATAATAATCGGATTTATATTTTGAGTTTGAGTACAGCAGAAGCCTGTTGGTTGAACCGACAATAACCTCCTCATCATGCTTGTTTGTAGGTGGTATTGTGATGAGGGTCTTTTTTACTACTTCCCTGAAGTAGGGCAGTGTCATACCATAGCGTGCAATCATCGCAAGGTCCCTTGCGGTAGAAAGGTGGTTTTTTCCCTTTTTTCCGTTATCAATTCCGCAAGGATTTACGAAATTTGTATTGGTAGCTCCAAGTTCTCTGGCTCTTTCATTCATTAAATCGTAAAACTCCTGACGTGAGGAACAGAGGTTTTCGGCGATTACATAGGATGTCTCATTTGCTGATCTTACTAAAAGGGCATCAAGCAAATACCTTAGCTCTAATTGCTCTCCCGGAAGCAAACCGATGTGCATTCCGCCGGGACCTATGTCATCGATTGCAGATTGATTTACCGTCATTACTTGATCAAGGTCTCCTAATTCGATTGCTAAAATACCGGTCATGATTTTGGTAGTACTGGCAGGATAAGTTTTGAAATCAGGATTGTGTTCTGCCAATACCTGACCTGTTTTTGAATCTATAAGAATGTATGCTCTTGCACTAATGTCTAAAGATTGTGCATTTATATAAACAGCATTTGAAATCACAATAACCATTAAAGATACAATTAACAGTAGTTTTTTCATTGATTCCTCCAGATATATGATGATTGTAAAATAATAAATATAGATATTTATATGATGTTTAATTTTAAGTATAACAAAAAAGTCACAAAAAATGTAGATTTGAATTAAAAAAAACATGAAGGTATATTCAGGAAATATGCATTTACATTTATGAGTAAATTCATTATTATAGATAGTGGAGGGAAAATTATGTTAAGGGATTTTTTAAATCAGGAAATCAATATGAAAAAAGGTGTGGTTACACTTATGATATTAGGATTAGTTATAACCACTTCTGTGACTGGATTTCTTTTGGCGAATCAAAACAGTGATATAATTATTAGCAAGGATGATTCGAATTCCCGAAACAACATAACACAGGCTACAGGCAGTGGCGTGGAGAATAGCGACGGTAATGAAAAAAATAACGATACAAGCCAGCAGGATGAAGAACCGGTGGAAGAGATAAAGGTTTATGTTGTGGGAGAGGTAAATAATCCCGGAGTTGTTACGCTAAAGAAGGGTCAGATAATACACGATGCGATTGAGTTAGCAGGAGGCCCAACGAATAATGCCGATATTGAGAACATTAACATGGTATATGAACTCGAAGAGAATGTTATGCTCAGGGTATGGTCAAAAGAGGAAAATGTGTACGCTGGAACAGTAAAAGATAACCCGGATGCAGAAAATGATGACAATAAAGGTTTAAGTATTATTAAGGATAGTGCAGGGGCGGTTGTCGAAGAAAAAGATAATAAAGACGGGAAAAACTCTAAGATAAATATAAATACGGCATCGGAAAATGAACTTTTAAATCTTCCGGGAGTTGGACCTTCTACTGCTTCTAAAATCATATCCTATAGGGAGCAAAACGGTGAGTTTGAAAAAATTGAAGACATAATGAACGTTTCAGGGATAGGAGAGAGTAAATTTAATCAAATGAAGGATTTTATCACAGTCAAATGAGGAATGTATAAAACAAATGTGAAGATTTCTTTTGTATCTTTTTTCACTTAAATAACACCTCAAAGAAGTAAAAAAATATTGCGGTGGAATAGAATGTATTAGACGAAAGAATTATGGTTAGAGTATAATTTATTAAGGTGTAATTATTTATGCAGTTATCTTAACTCTAAAAACAAAGGAGGTGACTTATCAGACCGCAGCTTAACAAAGCACATTTTAAAAGATGGGTTTAGCACTTATAGCTATTGAACGGAATTTATAAGTAAAGGCTGCTTTTAAAGTTCAATACATAAATCGGTCTGATAAGAGTATTTATGAGAAAGATTTTGGTTCTAGCAACAGTATTTTTAATGGTTATGTTATTTTTAAGCGGATGTAATATCCCGTGGAGTTTGGAAAATGGTGATTCGGAGGGCGGTCAGCCAAACAACGGAAACGGTGAGGAAGACAATAAAACAGAAGTGAGTCTGTATTTTCCCAGTAAAGATAACAGCAGAATAGTGGGTGAAAAAAGAAAGGTAATTGCAAAGGATGATGCAATTGTTAAAAGTTGTATTGAGGCTTTAATTCAGGGGCCGGAAAATGAAGAACTTAGAAAAGCTTTTCCCGACGGAACAAAGCTTTTAAGTGCCAATATGGTTGGGGATGTTGCCATTGTCAACTTTTCTAAGGAGTATGAAAATACGGATGAGCTGGACGAGCTTTTATTGAGGGTTTCCTTGGTAAATACCCTTACTGAAATTGAAGGTATTGAAAAGGTTAGAATTATGGTTGTAGGGCAGGAACTTACCGGAGCGGATGGTCAGCTTTTCGGTGATATGGCGAGAATACCTCTCGATTCCGAGGGAAAGCCTAAAATGAACGATGAAACGACTGTGGTGATTTATTTCAGTGATGCTTATTCTGAAAAAGTTGCCGCCGAAGAAAGAATTGTGGAAATAACACAGGATAAAAGAATTGAAGAAATTATTTTTGAAGAATTGAAAAAAGGTCCGGAGACAGAAGGGCTAGACCCTGCAATTCCTGAGGGGACAACACTGCTTTCGGTTGATACGGAAAATGGGGTTTGTACATTAAACCTTTCAAAAGAGTTTGTTGATAACCATATAGGTGGATCTATGGCGGAAATGATGACTTTAAATTCTATTGTTGCTTCTTATACCGAACTTCCCAATATAGACAGCGTGCAGTTTCTCATTGAAGGAGAGGTCAGGGAGGTATTTATACATTCTGCATTGGATAGCCCTATTAAAAGGGAGGAAGAGAGCATAAAAAAGTGAGGGTAGAGCTGGCTATTGTTCACTAAGGTTTGCCTGACATTGAGGGGATAATGATAAGGACTGTGAACAGATAACCAAGGAATATAAATGTTCCCGGTAGGATAAGGGTATATATTATATATTTCTTTATTTTTTGGTGCCTTAACTTTTTGAATTTTATTGACCTTTTTGTTCGCATACGTATCTCCTCCCATTTGTCCTCGTTTACATTATATCACAATAATTACTTTTTTATTATTTCCGGGGAATAAATGCTCTTCCTTTCCGCGTCGTATCAAAAGGCGGCTACAACTTGCTTCACAATGTAACCACCTCACGTAATGACATGAGATTAATTATACATTATTTTTGAGTTGGGACATAATCACATGTGGTACAATGAGACATTATCATAAATCGATCAGAACACCCGGAATACAGAAACACGGTGAAATCATGAAGGAAGATTAAGCCATGGCATAAATTACAGATAAACTTTATTGAGCCTTTGTAGTAAGATATTACCCATAGATAATGAAAAGTGGGGTTATACTAAATGGGTAAGAAATTATACAAAGGGA
>JAAYTO010000240.1 GCA_012523755.1 Clostridium sp.
ATGTGCAACAGAATTAATATATCGATAAAGTAGAAAAGATATTTAAGCACATTTACAATGAGGTATTTCTGTATGATATTAAGAAAACAGGTTAACTTGATTAAATTATAAAAAGTAGTGTTTATGCCGCGAAAGCCTCAAAACATGCTGTAAGAGGTTTGTTGTCAAGAGGATCGTGGAATAAATGTGTGGAACTATGTTGCATAGTAAAAAAGTAGGTTTTTAATGCATAACCAGCCAAACTTTCCAGGAAGGAGTCCGCTAAATTAAAAGTATGAGGATTTCACATTGACCTTCAAAGCAAGTAAACCAATAAAATAACAGGATGAAGAGATCATTGCCAACTTTTACTTGACACAAACTATGGCACATAATGTATTGACAGGTAATAAAAAATATATAGAATAATTATGGAAGACAACGGTGTTTGGGAAGATAGGGCAAAGTACTTCATGGAAATTATCCGGGCTTAGAATTCCCTTTTCAAAAACTAAGGTAATAAATAATTGATTGCATTGGAGAATAAAAAAAGAAGACTTATTTTATTATCTTCATAAATATAAAAATATTAATTTTAACTAAATTAGGGGGAGGAAGATAATAATGAATGCAAAACAGAGGCTGCTATCGTTTGTCACAATGCTTTTTTTCTGTTTACTCAGCTTTTGATTGTGAGGGCTGAATCGACAAATGCTTCTAACAGATTTAACGATATTGAAGGTCATTGGGCACAGGACGTGATCAATTTTCATGCTGAAGTGGGAAGAATTGCAGGTTATGAGGACGGTAGCTTTAGACCGTCTCAAAGTGTTACCAGGGCAGAATTTGTAACGATGGCAAACAGGTTTTTTGACATAAGAGGTAGTGTAGAATTTGGATGTTCCTTTACGGACGTAAATGAAAACGATTGGTTTTTTGCAGATGTGGCTACTGCCGAAAAAGCCGGATACATCAGCGGTTATCCTGACGGTACCTTTCGTCCGAATGCGTTGATCACAAGAGAGGAAGCTGCAGTAATCTTATGTAAATTAACAAACCGTGATCCAAGTACAAATGCCGATAATATAGAATTTGCCGATTCGGACAGCATTTCACCATGGGCTTACGGTTATGTAAAAAGACTGGTTTTTTCATACATAATTAAAGGATACCCTGATAATACGTTTAGACCCAAAAATCCTGTAACCAGGGCCGAGGCTGTTGTTCTTGTGGATAATACACGTCTTAGTCTGATGGTACCTCCCATATATCCTCCACACGATATTCCCGGATCATACGGTGAGAGACCGTCACCGTCGGAAACGGTAACACCTTCACCTACACCTACTCCGACACAGGAAAAGACGGGTGATAAACAAACGGAAAAGGAACCTTCAAAAACCCATAAACCGACTCCCGGAGTTGTTAACAGCACTCCTGAGATTGATGCTGTTGATGTTTCCACATATACAGCATATAAAAATGAAAAGGTTAGATTAACTGCTTTCACTTATGATGCCAATAACGACATATTATCCTATAGCTGGAGTGCGTACGGCGGAACGATTGAGGGGAATATTGATTGCATTGGATAATAAAAAAAGAAGACTTATTATCTTCATAAATATACAAAATATAAATTTTTTATTAAATTAGGGGGAGGAAGATAATAATGAATGCAAAACAGAGGCTGCTATCGTTTGTCACTATGCTTTTTTTCTGTTTAGTCAGCTTTTAATTGTGGGGGCGGAACCGCCAAATGGTTCTAACAGCTTTAATGACATTGAAGGCCATTGGGCACAGAATCTGATCAATTTGAATGCCCGACTGGGGAATGTTGCAGGTTATGAGGACGGGAGCTTTAGACCGTCCCAAAGCGTTACCAGGGCAGAATTTGTAACAATGGCAAACAAATTCTTTGACAGAAGCGGCGGTGCAGAATTTGGATGTTCCTTTACGGATGTAAATGAGGGCGACTGGTTCTTTGCAGAGGTGGCTACCGCCGAGAAAGCCGGATACATCAGCGGTTATCCTGACGGTACATTTCGTCCGAATGCCTTGATTACAAGGGAAGAAGCTGCTGTAATTTTGTGCAGGTTGATAAACTTTGATCCCAGAACATATGCCGATAATATTGAATTTACAGACTCAGAAAGCATTTCACCGTGGGCTTACGGTTATGTAAACAGACTGGTTTATAATTACCTAATTAAAGGGTACCCTGATAATACGTTCAGACCCAAAAACCCTGTAACCAGAGCCGAGGCTGTTGTTCTTTTGGA
>JAAYTO010000241.1 GCA_012523755.1 Clostridium sp.
ATAGCAGCACCAAGTCCATTTGTATGTATAATCATAGGGAGACTCTTTATATGAGATTTGTATTCTTTGGCTTTATTGGCTTTATTCAAAAGTTCTTTACCTTCCAATGCACATAAGTAAGCAAATTCAGCTCGCCCATTTTCGATTTTACTTGCCATTGACATTGTTATTTACCTCCCTCAGAATAAAAATTAGTACGTATCAAACCTTTTCCAAGGCTCATATTTCCACCCAATTGAATTATGTTTGGCATCATTTCTTTAATATATTCGATAACCATATCTTTTTCATCAATATTCATTTTTTCTAAAACTTTTTTTACATTTGCTTTCTCTTCATTTATAAATAAACCAGAAAACATTACCAGGGAATAAAGAATAGTATCAGACGGAAGATATTCTTCTGTAAAAAGAGCTCCTCTTTCTACTGTACCAGTATCAGGATTTATTTTTATTCGAGTTATTACCTCTGTTGACATTGTTACAAAGTCCTTAAAATCATCATCACTAAGAATTATAAGTTTTTCCTTCATCCAGTCTTTAAGGTAGTTACACTCCTGATTTGCAGGGAGAACATAATCAGCCAGCCATTCTACTAATTTAGAGCATTCATCATTTTTTTCAATATTTTTAAATGTAAACTCTTCCAATATGACTGTATACTTTTCTACGTTCTCTTTTTCATCAATAAGAATTTTACTTTCACAAGGTACTATATGTGCATGAATTTTTGAAACGTCAATATTTGTTTCAATACCTATAACACTCATATCAGATATAAATCTTTGAATAACAGTTGGACACGTTACCCACGCAAATACCCCTTTTACTGACTTAACTGGAAATAGCAATAATCGTGCATCACAAAAAGAAACAGCCCCCGCATGTCTTTGACCATCATCTTCTGGTCCAAATACAAGTGAAATTAAATCAGAACTACTAATTCCTAGTCTATCTGCAATACTAGGTTTCTTACCTGATGTTTCAAAAAATTCTCTAATACATCCCTTAAGGCTTGAAGATTCTATTTTAGGAAAACCTGTGTGCTTCTCTCTTTGTATTGGCAAATCAACTATACCAAGTTCACTTCCGCTTCCAGCATGTAAAGCAGTATCACACAGCATAAATAATGCAGTTTTTCCATTTGACATTTTTATTCTCCTTTCAACTATTCTTTTTTAGAACTATTTCTGTAAAATAATAAGGGTTTACTTTTGAGGTCTCATACTGTTGCATAAGTATTTCTTTGTATTTATTTCCATTATGCTCATATGTATATGCATAAATATATAAAATTGAATCTTTATATTCGTAGGCTATTCTTAAAGGATTTTTATCATATTGAAATTTAGCTATAGCAACAGTACTATAAAATGTATCATGTATTATATTTTTATTCTTTTGTCTGTTGTAAAATAAAAATGCAGCAAGTTGCCACGTAAAAGTGCAACAGTTAAGCTGGTAATAATGAGAAATTTTAACACTAAAATCACATCTATGAAACTATCACTGATATCGATACCATCACCGATATCAGATATAA
>JAAYTO010000242.1 GCA_012523755.1 Clostridium sp.
TAATGCATAACCAGCCAAACTTTCCAGAAAGAAGTTCACTAAATTAAAAGTATGAGGATTTCACATTGACCTTCAAAGCAAGTAAACCAATAAAATAACAGGATGAAGAGATCATTGCCAACTTTTACTTGACACAAACTATAATAAAAGCATCTTTGTCTTTGCTTTTTGGTTATGATATAATATTTATAAGATATTTGTTATATGTTTTGCCGATTTATTTACATAAATATATTAAGAAAAGGTGCAAATTCAGAACCTTTATCAGTAGACCTAATAATAGTAGCGTTTAGAATATACTGGTTTAACCAATAAGCCAATGTCCTATTATACCAGCAAGCATTTATGTTATTGGATTTTGCAAACAACGGTTTTATTTCTTTTGCATTAAATCCTTGCTAATTAATGGGAAATTGGTGTTTTATTTTTATACAATATTTTTTTGAAAGGGGATACAATATGAGAAAAAATGTAATAATGCTTACTGTTACTTCTTTATTATTTGCTTTCTTGTTTTCACAATTAGGAGTAACTGCCGCAAACAGTCACGATTATTCCACCGCTCTTGAATATTCTATACTTTTTTATGACGCCAACAAATGCGGACCGGATGCGGCTGTTAACAATGTATTCGACTGGAGAGGTGCCTGCCACACAACTGATGGAAGTGATATAGGAATTGACCTCACCGGAGGTTATCACGATGCAGGAGACCATGTAAAATTCGGTTTACCACAGGCTTATTCAGCAGCTCTACTGGGCTGGGCTTTATATGAGTATAAGGATGTGTTCGATTCAACTGGTGATACACAAAAACTGCTCAGCACCCTTAAGTACTTTACTGATTATCTTTTGAAGTGTCACCCTAATGCAAACACCTTTTATTATCAGGTAGGCGATGGTCAAGAAGACCACACTTACTGGGATGCTCCCGAAACTCAACCGGGTTCAAGACCTGTTCCTTATGTTGCCGACTCGTCTAATCCTGCTTCCGATGTATGTGGTCTTACTTCTGCAGCTCTCACAATCATGTATTTAAATTACAAGGATATAGACTCAGGATATGCAAATAAATGCTTGAAGGCTGCTAAAGAGCTTTATAATATGGGTAAAACCAATTTGGGTTATTATAAGGAAGATGCTTTTTATATTTCGCATTCCTATTGGGATGACCTGTCCTTTGCTGCAACGTGGCTTTATATTGTTGAAAATGACAGTAACTATCTTACTGAAATAGACAACTACCTTTCCCACACCACCCTCTGGGGTGATAGTCCCTTTGAAAACAAATGGACCATGTGCTGGGATGACATGTATATGGCAGTATTTTGTAAGCTGGCTGAAATAACTGGAGAACAAAAATACATGGATGCCATGAATTACAACCTTGATTATTGGATGAACTCTCTTACAAAGACTCCGGGAGGTCTTAGATATCTTTCCAATTGGGGTGTACTAAGATATGCATCTGCTGAAGCTTTTTTAGCATTCAGGCACTATGAACTGAAAGGAAATGAAGCCTTAAAGAATTTCGCGAAATCCCAAATAGATTACGCCCTTGGCAGCAACCCCCTCAATATTTCTTACGTAATCGGTTATGGGGGAAATTATCCAAAATGTCCTCACCACAGAGCTGCCAATGGTTATACTTATGCAAACGGGGATAATGCCAAACCCGCTAAAAATTTGCTGTTAGGTGCTCTTGTAGGCGGTCCTGACCAAAATGACAGTTATATTGATGATGTTAACCAATTCCAATTCACAGAAGTTGCAATTGACTATAACGCTGCTTTTGTGGGGGCTCTGGCCGCTACTATTAGATTCTCCGGAAACTATGTAAAGCCTTCCCCTACTATAAAACCAAGTTCATCCCCACATCCTACTCCACCAACCCCTACCCCTACCGAATCTTCATTAATTTGGTGCGATGTGGGCGATGTTAATGCCGATAATGGTATTGATTCCACAGATATTACATTGATGAAGAGATATATTCTCAACAAAATTAAAAGCCTTCCCTATCAGGATATTGATGGAATTCACATTCCTGCTGGAGATACTAACGGGGACGGAGAAATCAATTCCACAGATTTGACACTACTAAAAAGATATGTTTTACGAAAACTAAGCAAATTCCCTGTTGAATACGATATATACGGCAACATAATAAGTTCATAACACATAAAAGATAGGTTGTTCCGGGTGTATATTATTTAAGTGAAGAAAAATGTACACCCGGTTGTTCCTATTGTCAGGCAAGGCAATTAAAATTATTGTCAGTTGTAAAACCGTATATGTTTAATGTATAATAGAGCCTCAAATATAAAAATATGTTGTCGCAGTTTTGAATTATATCTATAGTCATATTTTACATTTGTCTAAGTGTTCGAATTAATGTTAACATAAAACTGAACAACCTTATATTCTTATACATTAATCTTATTATACGGGAGTGTCATCCAAAATGAATAATTACAAGGGATTTCGTATTTTCACAGGTTTTATCATCGCTGTATTTTCGGTTATGATGTTTCAGGTCAACACATTAGCACAATTTGAATCCTCAGCGGAATCAGCCATCTTAATAGATGCGGTTACTGGTCAGGTTCTCTATGAAAAAAATCCTGATACAGCAATGCCTCCTGCAAGCATAACCAAAATAATGACCCTCTTAATCGGCTTTGAGGCCTTAGAACAAGAAAAGGTAAAATGGGATGATCAAATTATTATTTCTGAAAAGGCCTGGAGAACAGGGGGATCGGAAATGTTCCTTCTTGTAGGAGATAAAGTTAGTTTCAGTGATATTATGACCGGTATTTCTGTTGTTTCTGCAAACGATGGATGTGTTGCATTGGCAGAACACCTTTATGGCAGCGAGGAAGCCTTTGCCGAAGTAATGAACAACCGTGCCCAAGAGTTGGGTTTGTCAAACAGTAAATTTGTAAATTCCAATGGCTTGCCGGCTGAGGGTCATGTTATGAGTGCCAGGGATATATCAACATTAGCTCGTCATCTCATTTTGAAACACCCGAAAATTCTTGAGTTGGAATCACAAACAGAGTTTACTTACAACGGTATACTTCAATATAACCGAAACCCTCTTCTTGGCGTTTTTCCCGGAGCTGACGGTTTAAAAACAGGTTGGACGGATGAAGCCGGTTACTGTATAGTCGGAACAGCACAGCAGAACGATCAGAGATTGATAGGTGTTGTGCTTAAAACAAAGAATGAAAACGAAAGATCAAAGGCTATTCAGGAGCTTTTAAATTATGGATTTAAAAACTTTAAAAAGGTAACGGTAAAAAATGCTGGTGATTTAGTTGACAGTATTAAGGTTAAAAGCAGTACAAAATCCTCTGTATCCTTAAAGGTCGACAACACTATATCGGTTATTATACCTGTCGATCAAGAAAAAAACCTTGAGACAGTAATATTAAAAAACACAGATTCCCTGGAAGCTCCTGTGGCTCTTAATGATGAAGTCGGTACCCTTGAAGTACGTCTTGATGGTATGACCCTTGGAAGTTCCACTATATCCACCTTGGAAGATGCAGAACGTATAGGGTTTTTCGGCTGGATATTTAAATTTATAGGTGACTTTTTTAGGTCGTTGTTTTAATAAATAGTTCAAACTTACCTTGGGCACACAAAAAAAGCTTCGGTGACAAAAGACACTGAAGCTTTTTTGCATAACCTTATATTTAATTTCAGTTGATATTGTATCCTTTATGGTTCTTTTCCGTATACCAATTTTCCTGATATATAAACCGTAATGTGATCCCAACTAATAAATCTATTGCTTACAAGATTATATGAATAGTCTCCTTCCTGTACGAAAAGGGATCCATCATTTTTTGAGAATTCCACCCTGATTTCCACACTTTCCCCAGGCTTGAGTACTCCAGCCTTTTGATAGAATCCAATACTCAAGTAATGATCTGCACCATTTCTGGGTGATTTAAGCTTTATAAACCTGCCATGGATCTGCGAACTATCCATCTCAATTCCATCCCTAAGAAACTCATTACACCAAAAAGTTTGATTCTCATCGCCCTCTTTTGTATAGTAATACCTGATTTCAACATCCAATAGCTTTACATCTGAGCTGCCTTGATTCGTTATTTTGAAGATAGGTGCAATGCTGCTGGCAGGTGATATATAACTAGCATTTTTATACTGAACTAAAATATTGTCTTTTTTATTAGAACCTGCTTGCGTTGGTTTAGGCACAGATGTTGGTGTAGGTTTTGGCGTCGGTGTTGATTTTCGCGTCGGTGTTGGCGTTGGTGTTGGCGTTGGTGTTGATGTTGGTGTTGGTGTTGATGTTGGTGTTGATGTTAGTGTAGCTGTCGGTGTTAGTGTAGCTGTCGGTACAGAAATCGGTGAAATTGTTGGAGTAAGCGTTTCAGTTGGCAAAGGGGTATTTGTAGTAATAGGTACCTTGGTACCATCAACATCAACTGAAGGCGTTTGCTGCACCAAAGAAACAGTCTGCTTAGGGGGAAACGTCATATCTTCATGGTTGTTGGAGCCTATGCTCCTATCTGAAGAAATATAAATAATTGTAGGAATCACTACAACGCATAGCAATACAGCAATCACTGAAATTCTTATAACCCTTTTTTTGAGTTTTGATTTATAATACCATTTCATAATTATAGCACTGCATATAAAGCAATTATTTAATTAAAAACATATACTTTACCTTATATGCAATTTAACCCTCCCTCAATAACAAATAAAAAACCCGTAACTACATAATCTAATTCTTATTATAATCAATCAATTGCTGAAAAAACAACTCAATTATAATTTATTCTTGTTATCGTATCCAATGCCATATAAATAGCTGAAGGAAAATATAACAGATATTATATTTTCTAATATATACGCTAATTAATTGGGATTACTTCCAATTTCCTTAATATATACCTCTTTAAAATACTTAGATCAGTAGAATCAACAGCCCCATCCTTATTTAAATCAACTAGATACTCTCGCTCCGGATACGGTAATCTGTCCATTTTACGCAACAAATACCGTTTTAATATTGTAATATCGGTTGAGTTTACATCGCCATCGGCATCTACATCACCATACTTATCATCCTTAGATGAGTCTGTAAAAAATGTGTTATAAATAGTGGATGTCAAAGTACTTCCTCCATTAGCCGGATAATCACCACTCAGTTCCCATATCATAATACCTCCAAGACCTTTATTTAAAATATAGTTACACTTGTTTTCCAAAGAAACTTCATCTTCGTATGTGTACATTGTGCACGATAGCGGATTCCATACATAAGGAGCTTTCGAATTATCATCCCAGTACCTGGTAAATCCCGATTCAGGTGAGTCCAGTAACCCCCTTATAAAGTGATGCATCACATTGTCAAGAGCCTGTCCCCCTGTCCCAAAAAGTCCCTTTGTTCCTCCGGTTATGTTTTTCCAGCCGGCTGCATAATAGGGAACACCTAAATTCAACTTTTCTGCAGGAACACCAAGCCTTAAGTACTCGTGTATAGTCCAATCTGCATTAAATGTTTCTTTTCTTTGAGGATATGATGGATCATCAGGATTCATATACAAGGGTGACATATGGTTTACAAAGGTGTCCCACGAGCCGCTATAGTCATATGTCATAAGATTAATAAAATCAAGGTATTTATGATAAAGTTCAGGCTCGGCATTATTTATTGTATAGCTTCCTGCCGGTGCAGCTATAGTGAGAAGATACTTCTTTCCATCTTCTGCTCCTGCTGCATCAAGCTTTTCACGCAAACATTTAAGAAGCAGGGTAAAATTCTGTTTGTCTTCAGGTCTTGTAATATTAGTGGACATTCCCCCACCCACAGGATACTCCCAGTCAATGTCCACTCCATCAAACTGGTACATACGGATAAATTCAACACAACTGTCGGCAAATACAGTTCTTGATTCCTCCGTAAGTGCAACATCTGAAAAATATGTAGATAGAGTCCATCCCCCAACAGATATTAAGGTCTTTACTTGCGGATACTTTTTCTTATATTTTATCAGCTGTCCAAAATGACCTTTTATAGGCGTTTCCCATGTGTCATCTCCAAAAGGCTTTTCAATAGCAGCCCATTTATCATAAATTGCAATCTTTCCATTTTCAATCTTTGCAAAAGCGTAATTTATGTGCGTTATCTTATCCCACGGAATGTCAGAAACTTCGTAATAATTGTCTTCTAAATATATATTCCAATCAGCAAAGTAACCAACAATTCTTTTGGAAGGTTCTGATTCACTATCTCCATAAACATCGATATTAATCAGCGTTAGTATAATTGCAATAATTGGTACAAAAATAAATTTTCTTAAATTAGGCCTGACTTTAAATTCTTTTCCGATAAAGCATACCCCCTAACAAACGAACCTATCCTATTAAAGTTATTCGTATAGACCAGTGCTTTTTATGTCTATGTGGTAACAAAAAGGTGGTAACAAAAAGGTTCTTAAAACAATTGCCTAAGAACCTTTTTGTGAATTATATTAAACTCCCATTAAACTAGCGTGCATTTTAGCACATACAACTTCTTTTTTATGCAATGCAAACTGCACTTCTTACGTATATGCCTGTATTACTGCTTCAGAAAATAATTCTGCAACAAGACACTAGTATGGTAAATAGGGGATTTTCCTTAATAAAAATCTCTTCAGCACCGTTACGTCCGTGGAATCAACTTCAAAATCAAGATTCACGTCTGCAGCATTCAAATTAACACTTACAGGTCTTCTCAAAATATACCTTTTGAGAATAGTCAAGTCTGTGGAGTCGACAAATCCATCATCGTTTACGTCTCCATATTTAACTACATTTGATGTTGGTGTCGGTGTTGGCGTCCTTGTATTTGTCGGTGTTGGTGTTGCAGTCGGTTTAACTATTTCCTCGGTAAGATTCGGGAAGTTTCCTGTTATGTATAATAATGTGAGCAGTCTTAGACAGTTTCCGTAGTATCCATATTGTTCATCATCTTTAACTTTCACTGTTTCTTGATAAAGCTGTTTTGCAAAATTAAGATCATACCCTGTCATACTTGCTGCCGCTATTGGTCCAACAAATGAAGCATTGTGATTGCTGCCGACCTTTTGACCCTGAATTGTGTATCCATCAGCAATACCTGCAGCACCTATATTTTTAAAGAATTTGGTTAGTGCATCACAATTTGCTTTTGCCCGGCTGTCACCAAACCATGAATAGTCTATCGCAGTTCTCCAGCCATAGCGTGTAGCATCATATGTATAGTTGAAACCTTGACCCGAAGCCGGGGTTCCGCTTGCAGTACACCAGTCCGGAACCAACCCGGTACCGTTATTGTTAAGTGCAGCAACTATTTGGTAGCACTTGTCAGCAACCTGATTCCATCTGTTATCGCCTGTGTACTTTGCAAATACCTTATACCATGCAGGTGCAAAATATGATGGATTTGTAACTGATGATCCGCCCCAAGCATCTCCAGGCTTTAAAACATTAGATCCATGCTCTACGCAGTGGTTATACAAGTTGTTTATAAGTGTTTTTGCTTCTTGCTGATAATTGTATCGTCCGGAACCCCACTGCTTGTCTGCAAATATAAGTGCTAAAGCTATGTCTTCGTCAGCATCTGTTGCTGCACCATGTCCACCGTCATGGGTAGTTACATTGTTGTTGGCATCAATATGCCAATGCATTAAACCGCTTCCGTTAAAATGTGACTTTACATAGCCATACAAATCGTCAAACAGACTCTGTTCGTCAAAGCATACCGCCAAGAGCAAACCGTAGCCCAAGCCTTCCGAAACAGTATCATATCCCGTTGATGCATCACGCTGTACCCTTTTGTGACCACCGGCACCATTTGATGTGATTCTCTTACTCTTCCAATCCTCCCACTCTGCCTTAAGCATATCATTTGCTTGTTGCTGATCGTCAGCCAATGAAGAAAACCCGTATGGATAAACCGCATTAAACGGCACACCTGCCGCCGACACATTTATTATTGTGGAGAATAAATATGTCCCCAATACGGCTGCCAACAACAGCAATATTATACCCTTCTTTCTTGAAACCTTCCTCACAATATTTCCTCCTTTAAAAATAAATTTAATTTATATAAAAAAGTATAATCTATTATAAAGGGCATAGAATAAGATTTTATTGATTATTAATACGATTATTAATACAGTAGTTTTGAGCTCTTAGAGAATTAATGCAGGATAAAAATTGCAAAATTTGCAATAACGACATCTAGATATCAACATCATATACAACGATATAACAGCATAAAACCTTATAGTAATTATATCATACTTATTAAAAAATGTTTATATTAAGGTTTAATAATTCAACAAACCTATACAATATAAGTTCTTATAGTTTCCGTAATATATTATGCGAATCAAAAATCAAATATCATAGGGTACTTTTGATGAAATTATTAAAATTTTTTTATTTTATTTTTTTACTTCAATTCCATATACCAATCAATTATAATTTTTATATGTAAAAACCCCCGAAAAAATCTTCTTTTTACGAAATAATTAATAGGGCTTAAAAAAGAATTATAATATCATCCCTTTTTAATCCAAGCCTAGTATGTTATAATCATCTTAAACACTTCTCATTTTTTGATATTGTTACGATTGGTGATTTATAAGCAGAAACACCAGAGTCAAGGGGTGAAATTATTTGGTTGATTCATTTTCCCCTAAGGGAAAGAAGGACACTGTCAAAGCTAAGAACTTTGAAGAAGATGTTGTTCTTACAGTAAAAAAAATAAAAGATGGAGACGAATATTTGAGAGAAGAATTTATCAATAAGTATAAACCCTATATAATAAATACTGTCTCTAATATTACTCGCAAATATATAGATACTGAGAACAGCGATGAATTTAGTGTTGGTCTTTCTGCTTTTAATGAAGCCATTGACTGTTTTGATGACCAAAAAAACCCGCACTTTTTTAAATTCTCAACTTTAGTAATAAAAAGAAGGCTAACAGATTTCGCTCGTCGAAATAAAAAACATTGCCAAGTGTATCCTTTTACGTATTTTGAAGATAAACCTAATAGTTACTTTGAAGAAATAAACTTAAAAACGGAAATTGATATACATAGTACCTTCGAAATCACTAAAGAAATCAACCTCTTTACAGAAAGGCTTCATGAGTTTGGAATCAGTTTAAATGATTTGATTAATTCAGCACCTAAGCATAAAGATTCGAAGTTATTATGTATAAGAATTGCCAAAGTAATAGCTGATGATTCCAAGCTTTTTGGAAAGCTTGTGAAAAGCGGGAATATACCTAAGACAGAATTATTAAAGGCCATTAAAATAAACAAAAAGACCATTGAAAGAAACCGCAAATTTATCATTGCTGCTTCTTTGATCTTTGGTTCTGAATTTTACTTGCTCAAGGACTTCATTGACACCACAGAAATTGGAGGTGATTATTTTGAACAACGAACAAAATAATATTTCCTACAACAAATGCAATAATGGTATAATTTTAAAGCTGGATAACGATAAAGCATTAGTGATGACCGACAATTTAGATTTTGCGAGTCTCAAATTGAAGCCTGGAATGAAGCAGGGTCAGAAGGTAATCTTTGATGATTACGACCTGTATAAATCTAATGCCTTTACAAGATTTAGCAGCTTTATTTTGCCTTCTTCAATAATAGCTGCTGCAGCCGCAGTTTTCCTTGTACTCTTTTTTAGCATAAGACTTGCACTAATGCCTCAAGAATACGCTTATATAGCCCTTGATATAAACCCAAGTCTTGAGCTTGTTATTGATAAAAATGAAAATGTAATTGAAGCAAAGGCGTTTAACAGTGAGGCACAGACAATTCTTGATGAAACAAATGTACAAGGCTTATTAGTTTATGATGCCTTAAATAATATATTGGACAATTCGAAAAAAAAGGGTTACATAAATTCCTTTAATAATGTTGTTTTATTCTCAGCTACGCTAAACACCAAACACAAAAGTGATTTGACCAAAGATAAAAGTACTGAAGAACTTTTAAACTCCTGCAAAGAAATCGCCAAAATTATGGGAATAGACTCCAGAACAATATCTTCAACTCCGGAATCTAGGACAGAAGCATATGATCAAGGTCTTTCTATGGGAAGGTATGCTGTATATAACGAGGCAAAAAACACAGGTATCGATATTGGCATAGAAGAAATTAAGACCTCCAGTATATCTGAAATTCTTAACAAACTTGACAAAAATTCTATTATTTTTTCAGATAATACAGTAAATTCTGATGCAACACCAAAAAGTACGATTATGGATACTACTACACCCAAATTAATTCCCACAAGCACACCGGAATTTATGTCAAGTGCACATACCGCTTCACCGGTTATTACTAACGTTGTTACACCGTCTTCTTCAAACTCCCCATTAACTACTTCAGCTGTCGATACATCTACCCCAATTGTTATACAATCTGCTAAGCCCACACCAACTGCTGTATTTACTCCATCAACAAGCTCTGTATCAACTAAAACTCCAGTCCATACACCAACTAAAACACCAGTTGTTTATCCATCGCCTACACCTACTAAAACTCCAGCTACAACTCCATCACATACACCTACTAAGACTCCGGCTATAACTCCATCATACACACCTACTAAGACTCCGGCTATAACTCCATCATACACACCTACTAAGACTCCAGCTATAACTCCATCATACACACCTACTAAGACTCCAGC
The DNA here is from genome assembly GCA_012523755.1 of Clostridium sp. Taxonomy (GTDB): domain Bacteria; phylum Bacillota; class Clostridia; order Acetivibrionales; family Acetivibrionaceae; genus Hungateiclostridium. The sequence goes on from JAAYTO010000242.1 coordinate 10,735, forward strand.
TATAACTCCATCATACACACCTACTAAGACTCCAGCTATAACTCCATCACATACACCTACTAAGACTCCAGCTATAACTCCATCATATACACCTACTAAGACTCCAGCTATAACTCCATCATATACACCTACTAAGACTCCAGCTATAACTTCATCACATACGCCTACTAAAACTCCAGCTATAACTCCATCGCATACACCTACTAAAACTCCAACTATAACTCCATCACATACACCTACTAAGACTCCAACTACGACTCCATCACATACACCTACTATGACTCCAGAACCTACTCCAACTTTTCTAGAGACAAAAGTTGAATTAAAAGCATACAATCACATTAAGGACTCTGAAACAAAAGAAATTCAACCTAGAATATTGCTTACCAATAAGGGTGATTCAACAATAAATCTTGCGGATGTAAAAATCCGGTATTACTATACAAAAGAGCTGGTTATTAATCAGAAATACACCTGTGATTGGGCAAACATTAGTAGTTCTAAAATTACCGGTAAAATTGTTGAAATGTCTAATCCAAAGCCAGATGCTGATTGCTATGCTGAAATAGGCTTTGTAGATAGTGCGGGATTTTTAAAACCAAACGAAAGCATTGAAGTAATAAGTAGAATCGGAAACAGTTATGCATTAAGCTTAATAACTCCTCCATACTCAGAATGGAATTATATGTATGACCAAAATTCAGACTATTCATTTAATGGTGTTTCCTCTGATTTTGTCAGATGTCTTAAAATTACCGTATACATATCAGGTGACTTATACTGGGGAATTGAGCCTTGATATAAGGCAATTAATGACTACTACTATTGGCACAAAAGGCTGAGGGACGTCAAGTACCTCAGCCTTTTGATTATTCATGTAGTCACTAATAAACTTAATTAGACTCATTATATCAGCTTAATCAAAGCACTAATTTCTTATTTTTATTTGATAAAACATTATCAAGAGCAATTGCTTCGTTAACCACAGTATCAATATCCTTGATATCCAGATCCAAGTCATTGTTTGATATAATCTGATGTTTAAACATCAGTATCGCACTCTCAATATAATCCAATCTAGAACTTATCATTTCCAGATCACTTTTCTCCTTCTCAATTCTTTCAACTAATTTTTCATCCAATTCCACAGCCTTCTGAACATTCAATATAGCAGCAGAATTACTGAGTAATTCTATTTTTTTCTTATTGTTGTTGATACGGGTCAATATTTTATTAACATTTATGGAATTTAACTGTTTACTTCTCAGAGCAAAATGATAAACAAGCCTGTAATACGCCATAACAAGGTTAATTGCGTGCTGTGCAATCTTTTGTCTTAATGGATTACTGTCATCCCGGGAAAAATAAGACACCAAAACTTCTTTTTCATTGTAAATATTTCTTGCCCTTTCTCTCATACCTGGGGGCAACTTTCTCAATATGCTCAGATAAAGGCCGTTGCATTTTTCGTTAAGATTATGTATACCTTCAATCTGCTGCTCTTTATCAAACTCTTTTAAAAATTTCTCATCCTTCATGGTTTGCATTATAAAATATACATAGCCAGCCATCCCAATAAAAAGAAACGGCAAACTATATCTTGTAATGATGAATATCCCTGCTATCATGGCAAACAAAGCTAAATTCTTACTTTTTAAAGCAGCTTTCAGAATAATTTTAAAATTCATAATTTAACTTTTTACCTCCAAAACAATTGGTCTAAAAATGTCGGCCTAAACATTATATTATTGCTCAACTTCCCTTGTAAGTACAAACTCCGTCCTTCTGTTTTTTGCCTTATCCTCTTCAGAAACATCGTTTGGAACCAGGAGCCTCTCTTCTCCCCAACCCCGGGCTACTATTCTGTTCTCATTAACTCCATGCTGTACAAGATATTTTTTTACTTCCGAAGCCCTGTTCTGTGACAACAATTTGTTGAATTTATCACTTCCCACAGAGTCTGTATGAGCATCAACAATTAGATAATATTCCGGGAATTGCGATAATATTTCCAATACTTCATCTAAAACAGGTAAGGATTCTGCCTTCACCGTTGCTTTCCCTGAATCATAATATACTGGTGGAATATCCACTTTTGCCACTTTTTCCGTATTCTCTTCAATACTCTTTTCATCCTGTTTCTCAAACTCTTTCTCTTCATCAGTACTACCCGTAGTTTCAGTGTCCAGTACTCCCACAAGTAGTTCATCATCACCGCCCATTTCTGCTAAAAAGAGTCTATCATACATTAATTCCGGAATAGTAAAATCGAAATCTAAGTCACCATACCTCTTCCATGTCTCTACCGTATCGTCAATTATTAAATCTACTTTGTTATCTTCAGTACTTAAACCAAAATAGCTTAAATTGTCGTTTAATGACATGAGCTTTACATCCCTAAAGGACTCCTCAACATCCGCCTTGCTAACCTCACCATATTCCTGACATTCATTCATTAACTCTGCAAGCTTTCCATATGCCTTTTCGGGTCTTCCCAGAATATACTTGGAAGAAGCATACCATGTTTTTAAAAAGCTTTCCACTTTATCGGTGTTGTTCATCGCATAATCCTTATTAACAACCAACATGGTAGGAATCAAATTAGGTACTTCTTTCGTAGTAATAAGCATCTTGACCGAATCCGGCCTTGCAGCGTTTATTTCGTTTATAGCAATGTTCATATCCGGACTCCACGAAACTATTACATCCGCAGTACCTCTTCTTAAGTCCTCTATTACTTCTGTCATGCTTTCCCGTTCAATTGGCTCTATATCCTGATACCTTAAACCTACCAGTCTTAAAAACTTGTTTAGTATAAATTTGCCTGTGCCGTTTTTAACATAAGACACCCTTCTGTCTTCAATATCGTTGATATCTTTCACCTCAGTTTTTGCAACAATTCCATCGGCACCACGGGAAAAATCCGTAATACCCACTATAATACCGGCACCGGAATATTGTTCCTGAAATCTCATAAAGGACGGAAGCGACATCTCTGTAGCGTGTATTTTTCCTTCTGCCAATGCCTTTATTCTGTCAGCATCCGCATGTATATATTCCACCCTCAGATCCAATCCGTAATCCCTGTTATATTCTCTATTCAAACCGATTAAAACAGGAGTTCCTCCAATCCAACTGTCCAATCCCATAATAAACTCATCACCCGAAGGGGGAATGATATAATCATCCCAAACCAGAGGTTCCTTATCAAAATCAAACTCATCATCACCACCCTTACCATCTTTTCCACTTTTATCAAAAGTAACAGGTTCACCTTTTCCGCCCCTCGAACTAAATTGACCGCTAGAGAAATAAGCTGCAATTCCGGCGGCTATTATAAGTAAAAATATAATTACATTTCCCCACTTTATTCTTCTTTCTCCCATTCTTTGCCTCCTCCTACAATAAAAATTAACTATAGAAAAATTATATCATTTTATTTTGATACTGCAACACATATTCTTATTTGTTCCTGCTTGCCCTGTCCTTCTATATTTTTCTTCACCTTTGTTCTTGATTAACCAGTTAAATGTAACCACAATGCAGTTATTAACATAATATGTATTACGAATATTATTTGTTTAATAATGAAAGGTGGAATTGTAAATGTCTGACGGAAGCGGTTTTTGCATTGGTTCTCAAACAGGTGGAAGTTTTAAGTCTTTACTTTCAAAGTATATTGGTGAAACAGTTACAATATTTACAAAAAGCGGTGGTCAATCCGGTGCTGGTTTTACTGGTGTAATCCTCTCGGTAAATGATTGCTTTGTACGGCTTATTACAAGAATCGGACCACCACCGGCATGCTCCCTCGGCAATGCATGCACAGATTTTAATGTAGGATATGGTTATGATAAAGGAAATCCTAAAGTTGCAGGTTACTTCAATTATGGACACAGCTGCGGTTATAAGAAGGAATATGATGCATATCCTTATGCCACTGCTGATAAAGTAGGGGCTTATAATACAGGCGGGTGGAATAACTACCCGGTATATACTGTAGGTTCGGTAACAGACATACCTATTTCAGCAATCGTATCTTTCGTTCACAATGCTGTATAAACAAGATATGCTGGTTATAAAACCCGGGGAAAATTTATCCCCGGATTTTTTATGTGTGCCCAGCATGGGCAACAACTTGGTGGTGAAAGTCCA
>JAAYTO010000243.1 GCA_012523755.1 Clostridium sp.
CAAAGGAACTCAACAAAAGGTGTAAGAAAAATTATTAAAGGCCATTCCATACAACATTTTTGAAAAATAAAAAAGAGGCGTAAACCTTTAAATTTCAACGTTTATCGCCTCTATTGCATTCATCAACTGTCAAACTCGAGAGCATAACACATTTTCTGATAAAAGTAAATGAAAAATTCAGTATATGATGTATATTTTCTCCGTACTTTCTAAATCCACTCTTTAAGTATAACAATATTGCGTGTGAAAACAATCTTTCATCTTCAGTAAAACAGAGAACCGTCCCCTGTTCTATGTTCTATTCTACTTTCCCGCACCTTCCAGTAATCCCAAAATATCATTGTCTATGCTTTCATATCCTGATTTTTCATATTCACTTTTTCTTACCTTGAACCTTTTTACCATTTCGTTAAGGGTATCCGCCTGACTCGTCAGCTCCTGACTTGCAGCAGCACTTTGCTGCGAAGTTGCCGAATTCATCTGAACAACCTGTGAAATCTGCACCACACCTTGATTCGCCTGCGAAATGCCCGTTGCCTGGTCATTTGATGCAGCAGCAATTTCACCCACAATGTCAGTTGCTTTTGTAACCCCATCAACAATCTTTGAAAGTGCTTCTGCAGTTTCTTTTGCTATACCCATGCCACTTTCCGTTTTCTCAACAGTTCTCTCAATTAAAACCGCTGTCTCCTTTGCCGATTCTGCACTTCTTCCGGCAAGGTTTCTGACTTCCTCTGCCACAACTGCAAATCCCTTTCCGTGCTGTCCTGCTCTAGCTGCTTCAACAGCCGCATTTAACGCAAGAATATTGGTCTGAAATGCTATTTCATCTATCACTTTGATAATTTTAGAGATATTTGCTGATGCTAAAGATATTTCATCCATTGATCTTAGCATTTCCTTCATTTGTTCATTGCCGGCAACTGCATCTTCTTTCACTGACACAGTAAGTTCACTCGCCTCTTTGGCATTAAGTGCATTGCTTTTAGTTTGTTCGGCTATTCCATTCATAACTGCTGTCAATTCTTCAATTGAACTTGCTTGTTCTGTGGTGCTTTGAGAAAGCATTTGTGATGAATCTGCAATTTGTTTGGAACCGGCATACACTTGAAATGCTGCTCCTCTCATCTTGTTTAGCACATCATTAAATACAGATAAAATATTATTGAGAGAATTTTTCATTTCAATAAAATCACCTTTAAATTCTTTATCTACCATAATATCTAAATTGCCTTGGGACATTTGATTTAGCACATTGCTGATTTCACTTATATAGGTCTTTAAATTTGAAATTGTCTTGTTTAATGCATCCTTTATTATTGCATGTTCACCCTTGTAGTCCCCTTTAACACTAACCTGCAAGTTTCCCTTTTCTACTTCTGCAAGCACACTTGCCGCTTCATATATTGGCTCTATCGTTGCATCTAACGTTTTATTTATTCCTATAATTATATCCCGATATAATCCTTTGAAGTTTTCCTCATTTCCCCGTACTTGAAGCTTACCTTCTATTGATGCTGAGGTTAATGTATTCACTTCATAAACAAGTCCTTTTATTGACTCGGTAGTCTTTTTTAATGCAGGACCTATCTCATCTTTGTCATCCTTTATCAAAAGTTCGAAATCAAAATTTCCTTCTGCTATCTTATCCATTGAACTTACTATGTATTTTTGAAGATAGTCTGCATACTTATCCATTGTATTTGCAAGCCGGCCTATTTCATCCTTTCTTCTTAAGTTAAGCCTTTTTTTCAGATGACCTTTTTCAAATTCCTCAACCATTTCTACTAACGAATCAAGGGGTTTGGATATATTTTTAATTACCATATATCCAAATAAAGTAATACAGGCCAATAAAACTAGCAAACCCATGGAAATATTAATTAAAACAGAGCTCCTCTCTGTCTTGTATTTTGCTTCGTTTTCTTTTATAGCTTCTGAAAGCACCCCTGTTATTTCATCTATATGTTCACGAGGTTGGTTGAATGCCTCTTCCCAACCTTTATCAAAAGCCTTATTATCTATAGATAATGTCGAGAGCTGAACCCATTCATCTATACCAGGATTTACTTTTTCAAATATATCAAATGCTGTAAGATTACTTAATGATCCTCTAAATTCTATCCATTCCTTTTTTGTAGTCTCCATTTCATTTTTTGCTGCTAAAATCCTCTCCTTTGCAGTCTTAATATTGTCATTAAAAAAAGCAATTTGTGTATCCATTTCCTCTTTCGAGTTATCTTTTAGAACTAGTTTTTGAACCGCTGTATATGCCTGATATAGGTCTCTGTCAGCATTTAATATTGCCTCTTCTGCCATACGGCCTGATTTCAGCATTTTTGTTTGATTATTCTGAATTCTGATACTCGAAATTATAGCCCATGTTGCAAATATTGCTACCCCGGCTAGCGTTACAATCATAATTAGAAAAATCTTACTTCTAATTGATAAATCTGACATCCATTTCATCATTTTTTACACTCCTTGTAATAGTAGTAAGATTATTTTAATAAGAACTTTACTATTATACTTCATACTATATCTTTCGGCATATTGTAAACTTTTCTACAGTGTTTTGGTTTTCAATTAATATTGATCATTTCACATCTGTGTAAGAGTGTAAGGATGGTCAACGGTACTACCTGGTTTTCAATTAATATTGGTCATTTCACTTCGTGAAATCCCACTAATCAACCCTATAATACCCGGGTTTTATAGGCTTTCTGAAAATCCTATAACGGTTAACCCAAATAATAATCAGAATCAAAATAAAGCAAAGGACAAAAAGTGCTCTAAGCCAAACTAAATTAGAAACTTGATTAAAATTAAAGCATCTTACATTAATCCACATCTGGTTCAGCTGTGCATTTACATCATCCGGGAAATATCCCATTACAGCACTCCGGTCAATAACATCCTTTGGCGGATATTGAGCAAATAAAAGGCGTTTTGCCTGATCCTCAGTAGTTTTAATCACAAAATCTTCATCCTCATCATCACCACTGAAAAAATACCCCAAGGGATATTCTACCGTACCTCCATCACCTTCAGCCCCAAATTTATAGTTGGCATATTCATATATCAAAGGACTGTCACCGCCTGAAATGACAGAGGTATAACCGATGTAATACATATTCCTGATTACGTTATCCGGTCTGGAAATAAAATTAATAAAAGCTTCTGCCGCTTTTTGCTTCTCTATATCGCCGTTTATTCCGGACTTGAGCATTACCCACCCATCAAGCCATAGATTGGTGCATTCCTTAGGAACGGCATAATTAAGGTAATATTCGTCCTCCTCAGCCTGTTCCATTGTGTATACCGCATCTCCGGACCACTGCAAATTGGCAACTATTTTACCTGTAACCATATCCGCTTTACCACTGTCAACTTCAAAAGAATATACATTCTCCTTGATTTTCTTCAGCAAATCCTCAGCTTTTTCAATAGTTTGCACACTGGTATCATTCAAAAGCCCCGCCAAACTTTCCGCGTAATCCTCGCTGTTAATAAACTCCTCGCTGAGAAGCAAATCCTTGTATAAAATAGCCAACGCAGGAAAATAGGATTCTCTGACACTATCCTTTATAGTTACTCTTTTATTATATTTAGAGTCGGCAAGAATTGACCAGCTTGAAGCATCTTCCTCACTTACCGCTTCCGGATTATATACAATTCCTATAGTGCCCCACATATACCCTGCTGCATATGCACTCCAAAGTTTTTCGTCAATTCCGTTGATATTAAATATATGTTCAATATACGGTGATACTCCGTTTATATAATAATTATACTCGTCGGATGTATCAAAAAAGCTCTCCGACAGCGGCTGAAGCCTGTCTTCTTTCAACAGCTTCGAAAACATATATTCAGACGGACAAACTAGGTCGTAGGTTTCTCCGAGAATGATTTTGCTGTACAAATCCTCATTGGTTCCAAAGGTTGAGTATTCAACTTCCACACGTTTACCGTAAGTATAGTAATACCAATCCTGGAAGTCCGAAATCACACCGTTTTCACTTGTAATTGTCTCGCTTTCAAGCTCTATAACCTCGTCCTCATCCCAATCGCCTTGATCTATATACTCTTCCCAATTACCGATTTTCAAAACGATTGTATCGCCACTCTTTGCATCCACTTCCGACACATTAAATATTGGGAATAATCCCTCTATCAGAAGAAACAATACCAATAAAAGCAAAAAACATCTTCCGCTTCGTTCATATTTCATTTTTTTCATTCTCCTCACCAGCCTTTCTATGGGTATTAATGTTACTAACAAGCACTGTAAAAAGAATGATTGCAAAAATCAACGTCGATAAAGCCCAAAGTGCGGTTTTCATCTCTGTATTCGAGCCTTTTGTCGCATTGACCACGTAGGTGCTTATAGTATTAAATGTCGCAGGTTTAGTATACGTAGTAACAAAATAATCGTCTAAAGAAAGGGTTACTGCCAATAAAAAGCCTGAAACAATACCCGGCATAATCTGTGGAATTGTGATTTTAAATAATGCTTGTCTTGCATTAGCACCTAAATCAAGAGCTGCTTCGTAAAGGCTGTGATCCATTTGTTTGAGTTTTGGCATAACGGAAAGATAGACAAAAGGAGTCGCCATAACAACATGACCTGTAATTAACGGTATAAAGGAATCTCTGCTCACGCCAAACACAACAATCAGCAATACGCAGATAGAAAATCCCGTTACAACATCGGCATTAACAACAGGTATCTGGTTGGATGCATTCACAAACCCCTTCATTCCCTTTTTTGAATAAAAAGCACCAATGGCTCCCAGTGTTCCTAAAATTGTAGATATAACTGCACATTGTAAAGCCAAGGTCAAGGTTCCAATAATCATCTCCATTAGCTCCTCGGAAGTAAAGAGAGTAATATAGTTTTGTAAGGAAAAATTGCCCGAGGCTCCAATTGTCGGGGTGTCCAAAAAGCTATAACCTGCCAGAATCAGAATCGGAGAATACATAAACAATAATACAATTCCAATCCATGAAGAACTCAATATCTTCTTAATCATAGAATTGCCTCCTTTTCCGGTTCCTTTTCAGTAAATCCTTTTGTTGCCCAGGTTATGATAAATATAATCAGCAACAGCACAATAGATATCATGGAACCGCTGTGCCAGTCATAAGCGTTGAAATAACTTCCAATCAAACTACCCATTATAAAGGTGTTGTTATATAGCATGTCCAGAATTACGTAGTTGGTCATAGCCGGTAAAAACACCATCGTAACACCGCTTACAATCCCAGGCAATGAAAGCGGCAATGTAACTCTGGTAAATACCTCAATTTTACTTGCACCAAGATCATATGCCGCTTCTAAAAGTTGGTTGTCGAGTTTCATTAAAGTAGTATATAAAGGTAAAATCATAAACGGCAAATAATCATAGGTCATACCGATTATCGTATTTAAAAACGGATGGTATGCAAGGTTTCCTTCGATCATGGAGAGAACTTCCTTTAACGCCATAATTCTCAAGGTAAAATTAATCCACATGGGAACTATAAATATAGCCAGCAAAATTGCTTTTTTCTTTATTTTACTCCGTGCAAGTATGTAAGCAACCGGGTAAGCAATCAACAAACACACACAGGTAGTTGTAACGGAAATCAAGATGCTGTAAAACAGGGTTCCTATCGTATTGCTGCTGGTGAAGAAATTTGTCAGGTTTGATAGTGAAAATCTTCCCTCCCCGTTGGTAAAGGCATAATAAAATATAACAATAAGCGGTGCAATAACAAAACATGTCAGGAATACTGCATAAGGAATACACAAATGTTTACGCGAAAAACGATATCTCATATGTCCTGTGCCTCCTCTGCATTAAGTGACAATTCAATGCTTTCTTTCGGTATAATTACACTGACATAGTCATTTTCATTCCATAAGCTCTTGTCCTGCAAATGAATATCTTCTCCGGTTTTTGTCCGCACAATGTAATGATAATGATCTCCCTTGTAAATAAGGGAAATAATATGTCCCTTTGTTCCACCCGCATCAATATCGTCACTCATGGATGGCATAGTAATGGGGACTTTCACCGTTACAGAACTTCCAATGGCATTAATCTTATTTCCATCCTTATCGTACAAATTATTATTGTCAATACTCGATCCCGGATATAGTTTAGCAATATCAAAATCAAATTCTCCGTCTGCAAAAGCTACTTTATCAACTGCTGTAATAACACCCTCATAAATATTCACATTGGTTTCTGCATGAATAACATGTATTCCGTCAGGCTCAATTCTAATCCCTAACAATTGTCCTATTTTTACACTTTTAGTGCTTTTGAGTAAAATTTCACTTTCCCCCGACTGCACGGTAATATTATAATGTATCCCCTTAAAATTCACAGTTTTAACAGCCCCTTGTATTTGTCCCGTTTCAGGGGGCACCATTTCTATGTCTTCAGGTCTTACTACCACATCCACATCGGAACCAATACGCAAATCATCAATGCATTCAAATTCAGCTTCACAGAAGCGAACCTTCTTCTTTCCGGACATTTTACCGTTAAAGATATTGCTTTCACCGATAAAGTCAGCAACAAAGACTGTATTCGGCTCATTATAAATCTCTTCCGGTGTTCCTGTTTGCTGAATCATGCCGTCGGACATTACAACAACCTTGTCCGACATAGTAAGAGCTTCTTCCTGGTCATGGGTTACATAGATAAAAGTAATGCCGGACTTTTCGTGCAAAACTTTAAGCTCTATCTGCAATTCCTTACGCATCTTCGAATCCAAAGCACCAAGAGGTTCATCCAACAGAAGAATTTGCGGTTCATTTACAATCGCTCTTGCAATGGCAATCCTCTGCTGCTGCCCACCGGAAAGAGTAGAAACGTCTCGCTTTTCAAAACCTTCCAAATCAACAATTTCCAATACACGCTTTACTTTTTGTCTGATTTGTTCCCGAGATAATTTTTCTTTTCGAATAAGGGTTTCGCCCTTATTATTTTTATAAGTCACATCTACATATTTCATTTTCAGGCCAAATGCAATATTCTCGAAGATATTTAGATGAGGAAATAAGGCATACCGCTGGAATACTGTATTGATAGGCCTTTTATTAGGAGGAAGAGTGCTTATATCCTTGCCGTTTAAGAGAATTTGGCCCTCCGAAGGAAGTTCAAACCCCGCTATCATTCGCAATGTTGTTGTCTTACCGCACCCTGATGGACCTAAAAATGTCACAAACTCTCCCTTTTTCACTTTAAGATTAAAGTCTTTAACGACAACAAAGTCGTCATAACATTTTTTGATTCCTTTTAGTTCAATAATATTCTCCGTACCCATGGCAATCCTTTCCGCAAAACAAAATTAATCCTTATAATTATAAAAGCAACAAAGTCAAGTAATTGAAGTGTCTTGACTTTATTGCTTAATATTCATCTCAATTTATTACTATATGATTTTACTACATAAAGTTTAGCAGCGTCAATGACAGAATTTTATTGGTTTGTGTCAAGTAAAAGTTGGCAATGATCTCTTCATCCTGTTATTTTATTGGTTTACTTGCTTTGAAGGTCAATGTGAAATCCTCATACTTTTAATTTAGTGAACTTCTTTCTGGAAAGTTTGGCTGGTTATGCATTA
>JAAYTO010000016.1 GCA_012523755.1 Clostridium sp.
ACATCATAGGCAACTTCCTCATAGGGATGTGCATTATTCATAGCTTCAATCACCTTTTGAAGATTGTCCTTTGAAACTACTGTTTCCAACCTGTATTCATCCACCTTTTCAAGCTTGTCCCTTGTACCTATGTATGGATTCGTTCCTTCGAGGGGCATAAAAGTACCGATCCCCTTTGTCATAAAGGAACAATCACTGTAATTGCCTATCCATCCGGCACCGGCTCGACTCATTGAATCCCTTACAGAATCAATACTCTCAACCGGCACAAACACAACAATCTTAAAGAGTTTTTCCGATTTATAGCCGGTGAGGTTGCTAATTTTCGTCAGTCCCAGCAAAGATGAAAGATGATTGTTGACTCCCCCATGGGCAACATCAAGATTGGTATGGGCACTGTAAACCCCAATATCATTCTTTATAAGTTTATATATAATACTTCCCTTAAAATCATCCCCATTTATCCTTTTGAGCCCTTTAAATATTACAGGATGATGGGATACAATCAGGTCAACATTCTTTTCCACAGCCTCGTCCACGACCTTTGACGAAACCTCAAGGCACACCAAAATACGATTTACCTTTGTTCCTCTATTTCCAATCAACAAACCCACATTATCATAGTCCTCGGCAAGATTGGCCGGAGCCAGTTCCTCCATGTAGCGTACTATATCACTTATTCTGCTCATAAAAACTCCTCCTTAAATTCCTCTCTTCCTGATAATCCCTCAAAAGCCTTGAAAGTCCTTTTATTATATCCTCGTTTTTAAGCCTTAAATCGCTGTTTTTATCATTCATTTTCTCCATTTCACTTATAATTCTATTCAACTGACGCAATTTATTTTGAATATAAATCTCAAGAAGTCCATCTTTCTTTTCAAAAAGCTTTTCACCTATATAATAATATATTTCTTCTTTTTTTTGAACACTGCCTGTCCATTTTGCAGCTAAAACATTGTATATTCTTCGTTCTTCCTTAGAAAGCCTTTCATCATATATGTCAAAACCGTTTTCATAAAGCCATTTGCGTACCAGCTCTATTGAATTCATCGGTTGAATTATAAGCGAATTTGCTTTTTTTGCGATATCAAAGCCCTTTTCCAATATTTCACTAATGAGCAAGCCACCCATTCCTGCAATTATAATCGTATCCTCTTCTCCATATCTTACAGTTTCCAAGCCGTTGCCAACCCTTGTTTCTATATGCTTTTTAAGCCCATATTTTTCTATGTTTTTATTTGCCACTGTAACAGGGCCTTTTCTAACATCACTGGCAACTGCCCTTTTACATTTGTTATTCATAACGAGATAAATAGGTATGTAAGCATGATCCGTCCCTATATCACACACAACATCACATTTAGGTGCCATATCGGCAATTAGCTTAAGCCGTTCTTTTAAATCCATCATTATTTCCTTTCCCTTTGTCACCACTCATAACACTTCAGTTCCTTATAAGATTGTTTGTATTGATAGTTAATTTAATCGTCCTCTGTCATCACTTATAACACTTCAGTTTAAAGAAAATTTTTCGTTTATAGAGAAATTTCTTATATCTATAAATTATTATATTAAAATTTCAGAGCATAATAAACAGTGTAACTATATTAATTGTAATGTTAATAAGGAGATGGCGTTTATGATACAGAGCTTCCGGGTACTGAACATAAAAGACACTGAAAACCCTTCGGAAACAATAATTTCCGGCATAGCTCCGCCAAACATCATTGCCATGGGCACCAAAAACATTACTATTGTTGCGACCAGTCAACAAGAGATCACCGACAACTTTGACACTTTCATAGAAAAAAGAAATAAGGAGTCTTAGGACTCCTTATTTCTTTTTGGTGGGCCTTCAGGGACTCGAACCCCGGACCAACCGGTTATGAGCCGGTTGCTCTAACCAACTGAGCTAAAGGCCCGTTTGGCTCCTCAAGTTGGACTCGAACCAACGACCCTGCGGTTAACAGCCGCATGCTCTACCGACTGAGCTATTGAGGAATATTTTTTTCTGATGAATCAATCATCAGACACGTGTAATATTAGACACAAGTAATATTATACTTATGCATTCAATCAAGGTCAAGAATTATTTTTATTCTATTACGGCGATTTATTTTTAATTTTCTATAATTTTTAATAAATTCCTCACGAATTCGCGGGTATGTTCATTGTTTAAATATTTTTTATGCTACCAGACAGATGCATATATTGTTTAAGTGAAGAAAAACATGGACTAACTTAAGCTTCTAGAGTATCTTGACATAATTTAAACACCTCTGCCGTGCTAATTAATATTATTAGGAGTCCTATTTTTATAATCCATCAATAATTCTCTCAACTTTGCGGCATGCATCCCTTCATCCTCAGCAAACTTTTTAAAAACCTTCTTAACCTCCTCGTCCTCTATCCTTTTTGAATACATCTCATAATCCCGAACCATTTCCATTGAATTTTCCCATGCCCTCAAAAGTCTGTCATAGGTTGTAAGCTCGATTTCATTTCTGTTCATTTCATTCATATAATCATCTCCATTTGCAGAAAACTTTTTTAATATTCATATAGTGCTACAAAGAACAAAAATTTATTCAGCTTACTGTGATTTTTAAGAAGAACTTTAACATCCCAGTTCAAAGAAAACTTTTCGAGGGTGGAAAAATTCTCTTGTCTCAGCAAAAATAGAATTTTATTCTTCTGCTGTTTAAACATGCTTAACACTTTTTTTAAAAAATTGCAAAAACATATTGATTTTTATTGCTTTATAGATTAATATACTAACTAGTATATTAATTATACTCCCCTAGATCCCGTAAATTAGTATTTAACAAATTTACGGGATACTTTTTTCACCTAAAGAAATATTGATCATTTCACTTCGTGAAATCCCAGTGATAAAAAAACTCGATTACTTAAAATCGAGTTTACTCAAGATAATCCTTAAGTTTTTTACTTCTGCTCGGATGCCTCAATTTCCTCAATGCCTTAGCCTCAATCTGACGTATTCTTTCCCTAGTAACTTGAAACTCTTTTCCTACCTCTTCAAGGGTTCTGGCTCTTCCATCATCCAATCCAAAACGCAGCCTCAAAACCTTTTCCTCTCTTGGTGTCAAAGTATCAAGAACATCTATAAGCTGCTCCTTCAATAAAGTAAAGGCTGCCGCTTCTGAGGGTGCAGGAGCATCATCATCAGGTATAAAGTCACCAAGATGGCTATCTTCCTCTTCACCGATAGGTGTTTCAAGAGAAACCGGTTCCTGCGAAATCTTCATTATTTCTCTGACCTTCTCAACAGGCATATTCATTTCTTTTGCTATCTCTTCAGGGAGAGGATCTCTGCCAAGCTCTTGCAAAAGCTGTCTAGATACCCTGATAAGCTTGTTAATGGTTTCAACCATGTGTACAGGTATCCTGATAGTCCTTGCCTGATCGGCAATAGCCCGGGTTATTGCCTGCCTTATCCACCATGTAGCATAGGTGCTGAATTTAAACCCCTTTTTATAATCAAACTTTTCTACTGCCTTTATTAGCCCCAGATTTCCTTCCTGAATCAAATCAAGAAATAGCATGCCTCTTCCCACATACCTTTTGGCTATACTTACGACTAATCTTAAGTTAGCCTCTGCCAATCTTCTTTTGGCCTCTTCATCTCCCTCTCCCATTCTTTGTGCAAGTTCAATTTCTTCATCAGCACTCAAAAGAGGTACCTTTCCAATCTCCTTTAAATACATTCTGACGGGATCGTCTATGTTTATTCCTTCCGGTATGGAAATATCAAAATCCTCTTCTGTAAGCTGAATATCTTTCATTTCAGCCTCAATATCCCCAACCACATCTACTCCTGCATTTTCCAATGATTCGTAGATCTTCTCTATTTGCTCAGGTTCAATATCAATTTCATCGAATGCATCCATAATTTCTTTGTATGTCAGCATTCCCTTTTGCTTGCCTTTTTCCATAAGTTCAAGCACAATAGTCTTTATATCGTTATTGGGTTTCACTTACTGCCCCTCCGTTCATTAAAATGTATCTCTCTATTTATTCTTCTTTTCCAACAATATCGAGTTTAATTCCTGTTTTAGCTTCTCTATATTCTCATCAGAATGATTTTGAGAAGTAGAAAGAAGCTCCAGTATCTCCTTTTCGCGTTTATCCAGTCTGTACATTTCCATCCTTCTAATTATGTCCATTACTGCCTTTTTGTCATCATCAAAATTACACTCCCCCTGTATCAACCTTGCAAATATGTCCGATAGACCATCACCAACCAAATTAATAAGCTCTGCCGGAACAATTCCCCTGTTATTTTCAAGACGGCTAAATACCTCCTTTGCTATTTCTCTATCCTTTTCATCCTCAAAATCTTCAGGATTCAGCCTATCTTTGATAACCCTATAAACTGAATTGTTAATACTCAAAACACAAAGCAATATTCTCTCACATTCAATAACTTTCTCAAATTCGCTATTTCCCTTCTTTCTCATATTTTTTAATCTGTTTCTGTCGATACGTGAAACTGTCTTAAAGCCTTTCGCCGGTTTTATCCTCTTTAGCACTTCTGCATAAATTGATTCTTGGCTTATTTCATATTCTTTCGACATCTTTTTTATATACATTTCTCTTTCCATATTGTTATCTATTTTAGACAACAAATCAGCTGCTTTATTTAGAAAACTGATTTTCCCATCAGTAGTATTTGTATCTATATCCTTTTTTAATGCCTTTATTTTGTACTCAACCAATGAAAGGGCTTTTTCCACTAATTTCTTAAACTCATCAGATCCATTTTGCTTTACAAAATCATCCGGGTCTTTGCCGTTTGGTATTAAAAGCACTTTAACATTACAGCCTACGTTATTTAATAAATCAAGACCTCTCATGGCAGCAGCCTGCCCTGCAGAATCAGCATCATAGGAAATTACTATTTCTTCGGCATATTTTTTCAATAATCTGCCCTGATTCTCAGTTAAAGCAGTACCAAGGGATGCTACTGTATTTATTATTCCATACTGGTGTAAGGATATTACATCCATATACCCCTCTACTATAATTATTCGTTTTTCTCTCGAATTTTTGGCGAAATTCAGAGCAAATAAATTTTTCCTTTTATTATAAACTAATGTCTCCGGAGAATTCATATATTTAGGAGAACCATCATTTATGACTCTTCCCCCAAAACCTATTAAATTCCCTCTTACATCAAATATGGGAAAAATAATCCTCCCCCTGAACCTGTCAAAACAACTCCTACCGCTTTTACCCTTAAGGATTAGACCACTTTCAAGGAGTATATCATCATCATAACCCTTTTTCCTTAAATATCTGTATAAGATATCCCATTCCTCAGGTGAATAGCCGATTCCAAACTTTCTAGCTATGCTTTTACTAACTTTTCGACGATTCAAGTATTCTCTTGCCTGAAAGTTCCTTTGATTATTTAACTGTTCATAAAAAAAGCGTGCCGCTTCAACATTGATCTTGAGTAAATCCTGCTTTTTCCCGGCAATTGCTCTTTCTTGTTCACTATCACCTTCGGGTAATGGTATTCTTACCCTCTCAGCAAGAAATTTGATAGCCTCTACATAGTCGAAGTTTTCCGTCTCCATAATAAACTGGATGACACTTCCACCCTTGCCGCATCCAAAACAATAATACAGCTGTTTTCCAGGATCTACACAGAATGAAGGAGTCTTTTCGTTATGAAAAGGACATAGTCCAAAATAATTTTTGCCTTTTTTTTCAAGCCTGACATACTCCCCAACAACAGCTAAAATATCATTGCTAATTCTAATATCTTCTATTAATTCTTCCGGATAATGTATACGCATTCTAAACTCTTCTTTCCAAAAACAACTCCTTTTATTTTTAGTCAATTATACTGCATATTTTTAGCCTTATCCTTTATACACTAATATTTTAGATAAAGCAAAATAATACCCATTGATTTACGAACTGCTCAAATCCTTATACAAAAGGTTTCAAGCAATTCACATCAAACCATTCTTTACTGAATAATCTTCGACATATTTGTTCATATTCCTTCTTTTTTTTGTCAATAATCATAATTTAATTATTGGTTATATAGTAGTCTAAATATAACAACATGATTTATTTCTATTCTTCATAAAATCTGATTTTCCTTCTTTAATTAAAAACAAATTATTTTTAGATATTCTTTCATCTTTCTTACCAATTTATACATTTAAAAGCCTCAGACCAGTAATTTTAACAAGTCCAAGGCTTTTTATACATCTTAGTTTTGACTCATAATCCATAAATAAATTACATTATTTAATTATTTTCAAAGATTAATATGCATAATCATTCTAGTGCCATGGTTCAGGAATGAATATTTCATGGAACTTTCTTATTGCATATCTATCGGTCATACCAGCGATATAATCACAAACCACTCTATCCAGATCCATGGTTTGCAGCATCTTTTTTGCCTCATCGGAAAGAAAATCAGGCTTTGATTTAATGTATTTATATAGCTCCCGGATAATGTTTTTTGCCTTCATTTCGTCCTTTTTCGCTTCCGACCCGACATACACATTTTTAAACATGAACTCCCTTAACTCATCCTTAGCTTCCTTAAATTCATCACTCATAGATACAGTATCTTTATTTCTACTGTTCTCAATAATATTTATTATCATATTATTTATTCTCCGACTTGACTTAATGCCAAGCACCGAGGTACACTCTTTAGGAAGATTTTCCTCACAAATCACTCCTCCTCTTATGGCATCGTCAATATCGTGATTTATATATGCAACTTGATCTGCATATCTTACCACTTGACCCTCCAAGGTCGACGGAATAATGCTTCCCGTATGGTTTTTTATACCATCCCTGACTTCCCACGTTAAATTAAGACCCTTATCCCTTTCCAGTACATCCACAACCCTAAGACTTTGTTCATTATGTCTAAAACCATAGGGGCATATCTCGTTTAAAACCATCTCACCGGCATGGCCAAAAGGGGTATGTCCCAGGTCATGACCCAATGATATTGCCTCAGTGAGTTCCTCATTAAGTCTTAAACTTCTGGCAATAGTCCTTGCTATTTGCGACACCTCAAGGGTGTGGGTCAACCTAGTTCTGTAATGATCCCCCTCGGGAGAAAGAAAAACTTGTGTTTTGTGTTTTAACCGCCGGAAGGATTTAGAATACAATATCCTATCCCTGTCTCTTTGAAACCTAGTTCTAATATTACATTCCTTTTCTTCATGCTTTCTACCCTTTGATTGCGAACTTCTTTGGGCAAAGGGCGACAGCATTTTATCTTCAAACATTTCCAGTTCTTCACGTATAAGCATTTCAGTCCACCTCCCTGGATAAATAATAAATTAATTTTGTCTTCATCTTATATTATATTATACCAGAAGGCAAATCTGCTGCCCAACTTACCAACCAGAAAAAATTAACAATTACTTTTCTTAAAAACGGATGCATATTCTTTAGGTGGAAGAAACCTATTGGTTAAAGTATTTCTTCAATAATTAAGTCATTTTCCTTCAACAAATCAACATAATTACCCTCTACCCTGACAATGGGTCTGGAAACATGCCACGGATTTATATACACAATTTCACAGACCTGACCGTTATTAAGCCTTGCAAAATCGCCAATATAATACGAAGCTAAATTATTTAATAAAGCATTAACCACTGGTATATCCAGTCTTCCAATTGCCTCTTGCTCCATCATTCGAAATACTTGAAAAGCACTTTCCTTTCCTTTATATACCCTGTTAGACGTCATTGCGTCATATATGTCTGCAACAGTAATTATTTTCGCTAGTTTATGAATCTTTTCACCCTTAATTCCCATGGGATAGCCGCTTCCATCCTCTTTTTCATGATGCATCAAAACTGCGGCACATATATCCCGGCTTATATTCTTTTCCTTTTCTAAAATCCTATACCCATAAACAGTATGCTTCTTAATTTCCTCATACTCTTCCTTAGTAAGTTTTCCGGGCTTATTCAGAATCTCCGGTGCCACTTTTATTTTTCCTATATCATGAAGCAGACCTGCCTGAACCAGCTTCATAATTTCCTCTGTATCAAGCCCAAGCCATTTTCCCAAAAGCATGGATAGAAGTGAAACGTTTACACTGTGAGCATATAAATAGTCATCCGTACTTTTTATTTGATTTAGACACCTTACAACATCCTTCTTTTTGCCCGCACTTATGACTACCGAATCGGCAACATTATTTAATTTTTTCATATCTATACTGTTTCCCATTCCCAAGTCGTTCAGTATATCCTTTACATAGTCTATGTTATCGTTGTATTGGACGCTGAAATTTTCCTCCGGTTCGTGTACAGGTATCCTGTCCTCATCACAAATAATCTTTATTTTGGATAGATTTAAGTTACTAAGCTTTTGTATTATATGCTCATCAAGTATCGTTCCTTCCGAAACCACTATACCTCCATAATCATTTACTACGGTTTCAGCAACCGCCATACCCGGTTTAAGCTCATACGAAAACAATAACAGTTTTGTCATACCCCTCACCCATTCACAGTTATTTTGGTAGCCACCCGAAAAGCTAATCTGTACCCGCCACTTATACAAGTTGAGAACATCTATGGCGGCCTCGTTATATTTGTTTATACTTTTATCGGATAAATTTTGTAGTAACTTTATGTCATATTATTTAGTTCTTTATGTTGGTAAACACGGTGAAATCATGAAGGAAGATTAAGCCATGGCATAAATTACAGATAAACTTTATTGAGCCTTTGTAGTAAGATATTACCCATAGATAATGAAAAGTGGGGTTATACTAAATGGGTAAGAAATTATACAAAGGGA
>JAAYTO010000244.1 GCA_012523755.1 Clostridium sp.
ATTATAAAATGTTTGAAAAAGCTCCCTTTGTATAATTTCTTACCCATTTAGTATAACCCCACTTTTCATTATCTATGGGTAATATCTTACTACAAAGGCTCAATAAAGTTTATCTGTAATTTATGCCATGGCTTAATCTTTCTTCATGATTTCACCGTGACATCCATTAAATAGATTATAATTTATTAAATGGGCAGTGTTGAATTAAATTGAAACATTTTTTTTTGCTTTTTAGTAAATACTAAAAAAAACATCTGGTGGTGAATCATGTTTTTTAAAAGAAAGAAGAAAGAGTTTAAAACGAACCAACCGATATTTAGAGAAAAAATTGAAAAACAGGGTGAGGAGCTTACAACGTCCAATATATCGAATTTGATACAACATAGTGCAGATATTGTTTTTCACAGTGTCAATATAAGGGGAAATAAGGATTTACACGTAACGGTAATATTTATTGATGGACTGATAGATATTATGGGAATGGATCAGTTCATATTAAAGCCAATACTGCAGGAAATAGATTTTGGGAAATGCGGTATTGAAGATATTGTAGAAATAATAGAACACAGCACTTTATTCCATGGTGTTCAAAAAATAAGAACCGAGCTTTCGGAATGCGTGAACGATATAATGGACGGTTCGGTTGCATTGGTATTTGACAAAGCAAAGAAGGCTGTAACCTTTGAAATGAAAGGCTTTGAAAAAAGGAATATTACAGAGCCTACTGAAGAAAATGTGCTTAAAGGACCGAAAGACGCTTTTGTTGAAGTGCTTAGAACAAATACCGCCACACTCAGGAGAACAATTAAGACTCACAACCTTGTGATTGAAGAAACCACTGTTGGCAAGCAGACATTGACAAAGGTTGCGGTTGTTTATTTAAGGGGTATTACAAACAGACATATTATTGAAGAAGTAAAAAAAAGGTTGGACAATATAAATACTGATGGGGTGATTAGTTCCGGTGTTATTGAAGAGGGCATAATTGATCATAAATATTCTCCATTTCCTCAGATTATGACTACCGAAAGACCGGACAGGTTTTGTGCCAGCGTTCTTGAAGGCCGTGTGGGTATAGTAATTGACGGATTGCCCACTACCTTTGTTGCACCGGGAACACTAAACCAGTTTCTACAGGGGCCTAAGGATTATTCCCAGAATTTTATTTCCAGTTCTATTTTTAGGCTTATGAGATATGTTCTTATGATAATTACCCTGCTTTTGCCCGGGTTTTATATTGCTATAACAAGCTTTCATCATGAAATGATACCTACGGAACTTGCCTTATCTATTACAGCTTCAAAAGAGGGGGTTCCTTTTCCGTCCTTTGTAGAGGTAATTTTTATGCTCATTGCTTTTGAGGCTTTGCTGGAAGCCGGCTTGAGACTACCAAGAAATATAAGCCAGGCGGTTACTATTGTCGGTGCCTTGGTTGTGGGAGAGGCTGCTGTCGAAGCAAGACTTGTGTCGCCTGCCGTCGTGGTAATCATATCCATGACAGCAGTGGCAAGCTTTACAATGCCTGATCAAGATTTTTCGAATGCTTTAAGGCTTTGGAGGTTTATTATAGTCATTTTAACAAGTATTATCGGACTGTACGGATTGAGTGTGGGAGGTTTGTTGCTGCTGATTCATTTGTCAAAAATGGAAACCTTCGGGGTACCGTATCTTACGCCCTTTGTTGCAACAGAGGATAAGCAACTACAGGATACACTTTTAAGATTGCCGCTTTCAACAATGTATAAAAGACCAATAAGTTTAAAAACCACTAATAAAAAGAGGAGGAGCTAGGAGGTGGAATCGTGGGAAGAGGGATTCGGATCTTAATTCTGTTTATCATTACAATGACCTTTACAGCCTGTGAAAACCCCATTATAGGCAGACGCGAGATCAATGACCTTGAGTTTGCGAGGTCTTTGGCAATAGACACATCTAAAACAATACCTGACGGGGTAATGCTGACTTTGGCTTCGCAAAGGATTAAGATAGGCAGTGGCGGTTCTGCGGGCGAAACGGAATCTTCAAAGGTTTCCTCCGAAGGGCAGACTATGTTTGAGGCGGTCAGAAATTTTAGTACTTATTTGGATAAAAGACCTTTTTGGGGTCACCTTGAATATGTTGTCATAGGAGAGGAAGCTGCAAAAAAAGGCATATATAAGTATCTGGATTTTTTATCTAATGACCATGAGATCCGATTGAATATAAATGTTTTTGTCATGAAGGGCGGCCGTGCGGAAGAATTGATGGAAAGAGCCGAAAGGGGTGACCGGTTTATATTTGACCGGTTGAAGGGATTGATTGATAGTGTGGGGGGACAATCGGTTACAAATCCTGTTAATCTTATTGAGATAATGTACACACAGGATATGAAATGCCTGTCCCTTTATCTTCCCTGTGTTCAGATGGTTGATGTGACAAAAGGAGGGGAAGAGCAAATTATGGATATTAAAATGGCTGGGTTTGCTATATTCGACGAAGATAGGCTGGCCGGCTATCTGGATGAAGATATGGGGAGAGGGTTAAACCTGTTGAGAAATAAAATGAAATCCGCCATTTATGTTGTAAATACACAGAAAGGCTCAAAGGTGTCTTTAGAAATAATAAATTCCAGAACTAAATTTTATCCTGAAATAAAAGATGGGAACCTGTTTTTAAAGGTTAAGGTAAACATAGAAAGTAATATTGGAGAAATAGATTCCAACGAAGATATTTTTCATAGTGAGATCTTCGATTATTTAGAACACGAGCATTCAAAACTTGTTAAGCAGGAAATAGAAAGAGTTATTGAATATGCCCAGGAGGAAACAGGTCTTGATTTTTTTGGTACAGCTCAAAGTTTTTATCTCAAATACCCTATCAAGTGGAAGCAGCTATATAAAAAAGACTGGAAAACTTGGTTTCCAAAAATAAAATTCAATGTGACAGTAGAATCAAAGTTCAGAAGAACCTATGATATTAGAGAACCTAATGCGGTGGAAGGAGGCGGCAGGCAGTGATATATTTAATTATATTGGTGATTATCCTAAGCTTTATTGAAATAAAAAGAATGGAAGAGAAACAGCAAAAGAAGGAAATAGTTGTATATTTGGGGCTTGCAGTGATTGGTCTTGCTTTGGGTTTCTTATACTTGTCAAACCCATATAGGACAAGTCTTGCACAGCATATACTAAGTCTTATTGGGCAAGAGTTTTAAAAAGGAGGCACCAAATGTTATCGGGCAAAGAAAAAATCTCCATAAGACAGGCCGTATTATTGTTTTTAACTGTTATTTCCTCACCTGCAATCAGGATCGTTCCTGTTTTTGCAGCACAGGCTGCCGAAGAGGCAGCTTGGCTTGCACCGATTGTTGCTGCTTTTGTACTGTTTTTGATTGTACTGGTGTGGAATAGAATTTATATAAAGTATAAAAATGATTCGTTGATGCATATATACAGCGATATTGCCGGGAAATTTACCGGCAAGTTTTTAAGTATAATATACCTTTTGTGGGTAACACTTTTAGTTTCTATGTATGTGAGGTATTTTGCAGTTAGATTGGTAGGTTCAATTTATCCTGATACCAATCAAAGTATATTTATTATATCCATTTTGCTTTTGGTAGCTTATGTAATGCGGTATGGACTTGTAACTCTTGCAAGATTGAATGAAGTTGTGCTTCCTATGTTTGTGCTCACTTTTTTTATTATATTTATTATTCTAACACCGTATTTGCAGGTAAAATTTTTAATACCTGTAACCTACAAAAGCATATTACCTGTGATCAATGCGGGCATGGGCATAGCGGGAATTTTATCTTATTATACGTTTTTATTTGTAATAGGGGATGCCATTAACAACAAGGAGAGTATAAAAAGGATCGGTACACAGGCAACTATTTTTATCATGGTAAATCAGATTCTGCTAATTGTAGTGACGGTGGGAAGCTTTAGTTATTTCGTTATAAAAAGGAGCCAGTCACCGCTATTGATAGCAGTAAAACAAATATCATTATTCAACACCCTTGAAAAGATTGAGTCTGTTGTTGTAGCCATATGGGTTTTTTCCGACTTTATATTGATATGCTTTTTTTCTATTCTGGCACTGAAAATAATAAAGTCAGTGTTTGGGCTTTCTGATGAAAGGCCTCTGATTAGTATATACATGATTAGTATTTACTTTTTGGCCTTATACATCGCAAACGCCGTTTTCGAGTTGGAAAGGTTATCAAGCTACATAATAATCCCCGGAGACTTTATTTTAGGCTTTATAATACCGGTCATAATGCTTGCTATCGGTAAAATCAGAAAGAAGATATGAGTTAGTGAAAGAAGAAGTCTTCGAATGTAGCAAACAGCCTTGTTGAAATAAATATAGACTAATTCTAAGTCTTGTGATAAAATAAATTTGCTTGTTAAGCTAATGATTGCTAATCGGCAAACTAACCCATATAATATAAATGTGAGGTATAGGACTATGAAGAACGAAAATTTTACAGAATTTGAAGGAAAAATGCTCGATGAATTGAGTAACCTTGCATCAAAAAGTAGTCGAATCGATACAGAGCTTTTTAGAAAGTATGAAGTAAAGCGGGGATTGCGTGATTTAGACGGTAAAGGTGTACTTGTAGGTTTGACTGAGATTGGTGAGGTTCATTCATAT
Source organism: Clostridium sp. (assembly GCA_012523755.1). Lineage (GTDB taxonomy): Bacteria > Bacillota > Clostridia > Acetivibrionales > Acetivibrionaceae > Hungateiclostridium. Next base: position 4,639 of record JAAYTO010000244.1, read on the forward strand.
ATTATTGATGAGAATGAGATTATACCGGTTCCGGGAAGATTAATTTATAGAGGTATAGATATTTTTGATTTGGTTGACGGCTTCATTGCAGATGGACGCTATGGTTTTGAGGAAACTGCATATTTGTTGCTTTTTGGCAATCTGCCAACCCCAAAGCAGCTGAATGACTTTGAAAATCTTCTCTCGTTCTACCGTAATCTGCCCGAGACTTTTTTAAATGATATGATTTTAAAGTTGCCCGGAAAGAATATCATGAATGTATTGGCAAGAAGTGTGCTTGCATATTACAGCTATGATGACAATCCCGACGATACTTCAGTGAAAAATGTATTGAAGCAATGTATCCACCTTATAGCATGCATGCCTACAATTGCTGTTTATGCCTATCAGGCAATATCCCATTATTATAGGAAAAAGAGCTTGGTTATTCATAGCCCCAAACCTGAACTAAGTACTGCGGAAAACATTTTGCGTATGTTAAGGCCGGACAAGAAATATTCGAAGCTTGAGGCAACACTTCTTGATCTTGCCCTTGTGCTTCATGCAGAGCATGGCGGTGGAAATAACTCATCTTTTGTAACACATGTTGTAACATCCACCGGTACAGACACATACTCTGCTATTGCTGCAGCTCTTGGATCTCTCAAAGGTCCAAGGCATGGAGGAGCCAATATAAAGGTTTGTGAAATGTTCGAGGACTTAAAGCAGAATGTTAAGGATTGGAATGACGATGAAGAAATTGAAAATTATCTTATGAAGATATTGAATAAAGAGGTTTTTGATAGAGCTGGTTTGATTTATGGTATAGGGCATGCAGTTTATTCAATATCCGATCCAAGATGTGTTCTTTTAAAGGAGCAAGCAGAAAAACTTGCAAAAGAAAAGGGGTTAGAGGCTGAATTTGCTCTTTATAATAGAGTAGAAGATTTGGCACCTAAGGCTATTTCAAAGGTTCGTAAAATATACAAGGGCGTAAGTGCAAATGTTGATTTTTATTCAGGTTTTGTATATAGCATGCTGGATCTTCCGAGAGAATTATATACACCGATTTTTGCCATTTCCAGGATGACTGGATGGGCTGCTCACCGGATAGAGGAAATTGTTACTGCCGGGAAAATCATTAGACCTGCATATAAGAGCGTTGCCAAAAGACGTGATTATGTCAGCATTAAGGAACGCTAGAGGCTTCACCTTTTAATGCCCCGGACGTTAGGCATCAGGTGGGGAAATGCTTTGTTTTATGGTATTGACAAGGAACAGAATTCACTGATTGACATAATATGTAGTATAATACCAGACATTTTAAGGAGTGAATTATATGCATGAATATTATCATAGCGAGGAAAGGCAGTTAACCCCATCTCAGGCTCAACAACCCGGGCAACAATTTGGATTGCCCTTTGGTCAGCAGTTTGGACCACTCTTTGGTCAGTTACCCGGACAGCAATTTGGTTCGCCTTTCGGAGGTGCGGGAGTTTCAATGGGGCCGCCTTCTGATCCGCCGCCTTCATTTACGCCACAGCAAACACAAGCACCGGGTGTATTTGCAGTAGACCCGGGAGCAATAAGACCTTGCACCTTTAGATTTGTTTATATATGGCTTAACTCTGGGGAAAGATTTTGGGCATGGCTTGTTTTTGTAGGCAGAAGATCGGCATCAGGTTGGAGATGGACAGGTTTCCGTTGGATTTATTTTGGTGTTGACCTAAGAAACATACAAAGTTTCGTATGCTTCTAACTGGTAGATGAAATGTCTTTTTATCTTATTAACCGGATAAGCGAATGCTTCACCTGTTTGGTTATCCGATAATGACGACTATTGAAAAAGCGATTTTTATCTTACAAGAAGCGAAGGGGCTTTATGCCCCAAGCTTTTTGCCATAGGCTAAAAAAGTGCACTGATTTTATTGTGAAACTTAAGCTTTCGGAATATTTTCCCTTAACCTTATTCCGAGATTTTCTGTACAAAAAGTGCAATATAAAAGGTGTAATATTATAGTATAGATGTGTAATATATATCGTATATAGGAAAAAAAAAGACCAACAAACATAATCTGAGTTGGTATACAAAAAATATATAGAAGATTATGAACACGGTGAAATCATGAAGGAAGATTAAGCCATGGCATAAATTACAGATAAACTTTATTGAGCCTTTGTAGTAAGATATTACCCATAGATAATGAAAAGTGGGGTTATACTAAATGGGTAAGAAATTATACAAAGGGA
>JAAYTO010000245.1 GCA_012523755.1 Clostridium sp.
CTGTGTGACTATGGAGGAGAAGCTCAAGGCAATTAAGGAAAAAGAACCGGAGTTGTACTCACACATTATTGGCATGGGAAGGCCAAAAGAATTATACAAGTCCTATAGAAAGATTAAAAACTTCCTAAAAAAATAACTGGTCGACTTCAGTATCTTTGTGAGGTGTTAAGAATGAATGAATTCAAAAGATTATCCGAAGTCTTTGAGTCATCGGAAGAGATTTTTTTTGATGACTCCTCTAAATTCATTTTTATGAGTGATTGCCACAGAGGGGATGGAAGCTGGGCGGATAGTTTCCGCAAAAACCGGAACAACTATTATGCTGCCCTAACTCATTACTATAATAATAATTATACCTATATAGAACTGGGCGATGGAGATGAACTCTGGGAGAATGATGAAATGAATGAAATAATAAGCCAACATGGTGACGTATTTATACTACTGTCAAAGTTTGTCGACGAGGATAGGCTTCATTTTATTTATGGGAACCACGATATGATAAAGAAAAAATTTGGATCCAATAAAAACAGCAACTTACGTTATTTTGATGAGAGTGATAGAAGAAATATACATCTGTTTGAACACATAAAGGTGCATGAAGGACTGGTTTTGCGGCACAGTGAAACCGGAGACAAAATATTTTTAGTACATGGACATCAGATGGATTTTTTAAATGATAGACTTTGGTGGTTAAGCAGATTTTTAGTAAGGTATTTATGGAGGCCGCTGGAGTTGTTGGGAGTAAATGATCCTACCAGTACGTCAAGAAATTATCATAAAAAAGCCTCTATAGAATGGAAGCTGATGGAATGGGTGAAGAGAAACAAACATATGCTTATTGCGGGACACACCCACAGACCTGTGTTTCCTGAACCCGGTCAGGTTCCATACTTTAATGATGGCAGTTGTGTACACCCCAACAGTATAACAGGAATAGAAATTACTGAAGGATGGATCACCCTTGTCCGATGGAGTACGAAAACAAGGGAAGACGGTACATTATATGTAGGCAGAGAAGAACTTAAGGAGCCGAGAAAATTAAAGGACTATTTTAGAGTATAAGAATTTATAAAAATATTGATTTTTATTGGGAAAATGTATAAATGGGGTTGTTATAATGGTTACCTTCAAGCTTGGTAAACAATTCATGCTGGGAACAGCCACCGCAAGCACACAGATCGAAGGGGGAGACAGAAACAATATATGGTATAAATGGTGCCAGGAGGGTCATATTAAGGACTCCAGCAGCAGCATTAATGCTTGCGATCATTGGAACAGGGTGGAACAGGATACGGAGCTTCTAAAAAAATTGAACGTCCAAACCCACAGGATGAGCCTTGAATGGAGTAGGATAGAGCCTTCAGCAGGGGAGTTTTCTGAAGAAGCTATGAAGCATTACAGAGATGAAATCCAATTGTTGGTGGATAATAATATAAAGCCCCTTATAACACTCCATCATTTTTCGGAACCTATATGGTTTCAGGATATTGGAGGATGGAAGGAACCTTTGAATTGTGAATTCTTTATAAGATATGTGAGGTATGTTGTAAGAAACCTTGGAGATCTTGTAAGTGACTGGATTACGTTCAATGAACCCAATGTCTACACAAGTATGGGGTATTTAATAGGAATATTTCCCCCAGGGGAAAGAAACATTATTGAATCTATGAAGGTTATGGTGCAAATTATCAATACCCATGTAAAGCTCTACAAATTAATACATGACATAAGACGCGAGCATAATTTTAAAGGCAAAACTATGGTGGGTTGTGCGATGCACCTTAGGGTTTTTGATGCAATAACCATGACAGGAAAAATGATCGCAAAAGCTGTGAATTACTATTTTAATGAAATGTTTATTGTGGGTACCACCACAGGCCGCTTTCTGTTTCCCCTTTCTTTAATGGAATCTGGCCATAAAAAGGGAAGGTATGTCGATTTTTTGGGAATTAATTATTATACGAGAAATATTGTTGAGTTTGTATTTGATCCATCGCAGTATTTTTATCTGTTTGTTAATGACAAAAACCTTGGAAAGTCAGACCTGGGCTGGGATATTTATCCCGAAGGCATATATAGAGTGTGTAAAAAATATTATGATAGATATAAACTACCGATTTATATAACCGAAAACGGTATAAGTGATAAAAAGGACAATAAAAGACCGGATTTTATTGTAAATCATCTTTTGAATATTACAAAGGCAATAAATGAAGGTATTCAGATAGAAAGATATTATTACTGGACGCTGATGGACAATTTTGAATGGCTGGAGGGCGAAACAACAGATTTTGGACTGTATGAATGCAACTTCCGTACCCAGGAAAGAACAGCCAGAAAAAGTGCAGAGTTATACGCCGATATATGCAAAAATAAAGGGTTGACAGAGGACATGAAAAAGAAATTTTCAAATATGTTGAATGCAAGAGGTTAATAATATGCATACCATTAACAAAAGCTCCGGGGGCATCGAGCCCCCGGAGCTTTTTGGTCATTTCACTTCGTGAAATCCCACTAACAAAAAAGCGGGGGTATATAAAGTTCCCCGCTTTTGATAGTTTAACCTTTTCCCAGTATTCTTGCTATTTCAGCAACATCTTTATCTCCTCTTCCGGATAGACAGATGATAATAATCTTGTCCTTATCAAGTTCACTTGCAAGCTTTAATCCGTAAGATACGGCGTGGGAGCTTTCAATTGCGGGAATGATTCCCTCAACCTTTGAAAGTTTGAGAAAAGCATCAATAGCATCTTTATCAGAAGCAGTAACATATTGTGCCCTTTCACTGTCCTTATAGAATGCATGCTCAGGTCCCACACCCGGATAATCCAATCCTGCTGCTATTGAATAAACAGGCAGGGGTTCTCCTTCCGAATCCTGAAGGAGATAGCTTTTAAAGCCATGTAAAACACCAGGGGTTCCACAGGTGATAGTGGCTGCGTGATCCGGTGTGTCAAGTCCTTTTCCGGCCGGTTCCACACCAACCATTTTAACATCCTTATCATTATAGAAAGGAGCGAACAGACCGATGGCGTTACTTCCGCCGCCAACACAGGCAACCAAATAATCGGGAAGCCTGCCTTCAAGCTCCATTATTTGCTCTTTGGTTTCTCTGCCGATAATGGACTGGAAATGCTTAACCATTTCAGGATAGGGATCCGGTCCTACGGCAGAACCCAACATATAAAAGGTATCTTTATAATTTTCAATTAAATCCTTCAAGGCTTCATCAACGGCATCCTTTAATGTTCTTGTTCCGGTTTTTACAGCTACAACCTTAGCACCTAAAAGCTCCATTCTGAAAACATTTAAAGCTTGCCTGCGGGTATCTTCTTCACCCATGTAAACGATACATTCCATACCGAATAATGCACAGGCGGTGGCGGTAGCGACTCCATGCTGACCTGCCCCGGTTTCAGCAATAACTCTCTTCTTGCCAAGACGTTTTGCAAGAAGAACCTGCCCAATAGTGTTGTTGATTTTATGTGCACCCATGTGGTTGAGGTCTTCTCTTTTTAAATAAATCTTAGCTCCGCCGGCTTCTTTAGTCAGCCTTTCTGCCAAATACAACGGACTGGGTCTTCCCACAAAATATTTCAGGTAATAATCCAGTTCCTTTAAGAAAGACTCATCATTCTTGAATTTGTTAAAGGCCTCTTTTACCTCTTCAAGGGCGTTGACAAGGTTTTCAGGAACAAAACGTCCCCCATATTCTCCATAAAAACCTCTACTGTCTGGACAACTCATTTTACACTTCTCCTCTCATCTCAATGATCAATTCTATACTATTTATTATTATAATGTATTTGAGAAGGTTCGACCATATAAATTTAATAAAAACCAATAAATAATAAAAAACAACACTTTTCTTCACATATACAATATGCACCCGGGCAGGGGAAATATATATTGATGATATAAAAAAAGAAAGGGCATCAAAGCCCGCTTCTTTTTTCACATCTATATTTGCTTTAGAAGAGAGAGTATAGAAGGAATATTCCTGATAACAGTGAAGCAACCAAGGAAACAACGGTAATTTGAGTGTTGATTGAAGGGCCGGCAGTATCCTTAAAGGGGTCGCCTACTGTATCACCAACAACAGCAGCTTTGTGTGCAACGGAACCCTTTCCGCCGCAGTTGCCGGCTTCGACAAACTTTTTAGAGTTGTCCCAAAGGCCTCCGGCGTTGGACATTAAGAGGGCAAGTAAAAGCCCCGATGCAATGTTACCAGTTAAGAAACCACCGATAGCCTGTACACCGCCTATTAAACCTACAGCAACGGTTGAAAAAATGGCTACTATACCTGCCGGTATCAGCTCTTTAAGGGATCCGGTGGTTGCAATATCTATACACTTGTCATAGTCAGGTTTTACACCTTCTTTACCTTCCTTGAGACCAGGGATGGCTTTAAACTGTCTATGAATTTCTTCAACCATTCTCTGGGCGTTTTTGTCCACACCCAGCATCAACATAGCTGAGAAGACTGCAGGAATTGCCAAACCTATAATAAGACCGAAGAATACGGTGGGGTTCATAATATCAAAATTATCGATACCGGCGATACCCAACTCTCCAGCCGTCACATTAACTTCGCTCATAAAAGCACCTAAAAGGGAAATAACCGTAAGCCCGGCTGCACTGATGGAGAATCCCTTGGTTACTGCTTTAACGGTATTACCGGCTGAGTCCAGCTCGTCAGCGATGGCGATAACCTTTTCTCCGAAGCCGCCCATTTCAGCCAAACCCCGTGCATTATCAACAATCGGACCATAAGCGTCATTGGATATAATCATACCAACGATGGAAAGCATACCCAGTGCCGACATGGAAATACCAAACATGCCATAGCCTTCGCCTAAAGGATTGCAAATGCTGTAGGATATTAAAGCTGTAACGGCGATTCCTATCAATGCAGGAAGGGAACTCAACAAACCATAGGAGAAACCTGATAATATGGTGAATGCCGGACCGGATTTTGAAGCATTGGCAACGGCCTGAACAGGTGGTTTTGCGTCGTTCGTGAAATAATCGGTAGTAATTCCTATGATGGTACCGACTATGAGACCTACAGCAGTAGCACCCCATACACGCCATTCAAAACCAAAAAGCCATGTGGATAAAGCGGTAAGTACAGCATATACAGCAGTGGTCACATAAGTGGAACTGCTAAGGGCTTTGTTGGGATCACCATTTTTACCGATACGTGCTGTGGCGACACCAATGATGGAAGCTAAAAGCCCAAGTGCAGCATAGGCAAAAACCATTGCAACATTTTTACTTTGTATGCCTCCTAAAGAAGTTGCCATAACCAAAGCGGCAGCCATTGAAGCAACATTAGAGTCAAACAGGTCTGCACCCATTCCGGCAACGTCTCCTACATTATCACCAACGTTGTCTGCTATAACTGCAGGGTTTCTTGGGTCATCTTCTTCCATGCCCAATTCTACTTTACCTACTAGGTCTGCAGCGATGTCGGCGGTTTTTGTGAAAATACCACCACCAGCTTTAGCAAACAGTGCCAGTGAACTTGCACCAAAGCTAAATCCCAAAAGTGCTGTGGCATCGCCAATAAGCATAAAGATAAGTGTGACACCTAAAAGGCTGGTACCGACGACAGCCATACCCATAACCGCACCGCCACGAAAACCTGTCATAAAAGAAGGCTTAACTCCTTTTTGAGCAGCTTCGGCAGCTTTCATATTAGCAATAGTAGCAACTTGAATACCGATCTTTCCTGCGAGGGCAGACAGAACCGTACCAAATACATACGCAACAGCCATCAAAATATTATCGAGAATATTATTGCCTGTCCAGATTGGTTTAGGCAGAAATATTGCGATTAATACAGCTGCTATCGCAGTAAAACGTGCCAGTACTAAATACTCACGTTTTAAAAATGTATTGGCACCTTGGCGAATGTATTCGCCAATTTCAGCAATACGTTTATTGGATGATGGTTGTGCCTTCACCCATGTATACAGCCATGCTGCTACACCCAGAGCGAGGGCAGAGACAATTAACGAAACGATTTGAATCGTTTGAGTTGTGATTGAAAACATTAGTGAACCTCCTTAGCATTTCTTATGTCTTTTAAATTACCATTGTATATTATATATGATAACTGTGAAAAAAGGAAACTAGTTTTTAAATTTATTTAAACTTTTATTTTTGCTGTTTTGAATGATATGTGTACAGGTGAAGAAAAGTGTTCCGGAAACTTTCTTACACGTTTTTCTTCACTAATAATATACCGGGCTTGCTGAACACGGTGAAATCATGAAGGAAGATTAAGCCATGGCATAAATTACAGATAAACTTTATTGAGCCTTTGTAGTAAGATATTACCCATAGATAATGAAAAGTGGGGTTATACTAAATGGGTAAGAAATTATACAAAGGGA
>JAAYTO010000246.1 GCA_012523755.1 Clostridium sp.
AGCCGCAAGAGCCGGTCACCACGGCAAAGGCTTTGCTGTTGTGGCAGAAGAAGTCAGAAATCTTGCCTCAAGAAGTGCTGATGCTGCAAAAGAGACAACAGCTTTAATAGAGGGAACAATCAAAAACGTAAATGTTGGAACAGAAATAGCAAACAATACAGCCAAAGCCTTGGACAACATTGTCAAGGGCACATCAAAATCAGCTGATATAATGAATGAAATTGCTTTGGTGTCAAATCAACAGGCATCTTCAATTTCCCAGATAGAACAGGCTATAGATCAGGTTTCTCAAGTTACTCAAAACAATTCCGCAACCTCCGAGGAAAGTGCATCTGCAGGCGAACAACTCTTAAATCAGGCTAATAATCTTATATCTACAGTAAATAAATTCAACATAAAAGAAATGGCAAATTCTTCTCCCATAAATCAATTGAATGCTGATGCAATCAGAACCCTTAAGGAAGAATCTAAAAAAAGAAGCAAAAAAGAAAATCCCGTTAATAATGGTCTTCAGATAAATCTTTCAAATGACTTCGGAGAATTCGGCAAGTATTAATCCATTATAACCTAACGGCAAAACAACCTTATGCGTTGTTGGCTGCATTAAATAAAAGGGACAAAGGTGAACAAAAGCGATGGGGGAATCAAGCCACCATCGCTTTTTGGTCATTTCACTTCGTGAAATCCCACTAAGAAAAGCATTTCGGAAACTTAAGTTTCCGAAATGCTTTTCTTTACTTTGCACCTGTCAATAGAGAGTTCATAAAATTTAACGCACTTTCTCAGGCAAGAATAACCACTTTGAATCTTTACTATGCAAAACTCCAATTGTATCAACCTTCTATTCTTGTAAATATAGACATTTTGTCTAATTGTTCATAAGCATTCAATATTTCTTGCTTGCTAAAATACGGCTTTAATTCCATCACGTCCGATGCTATCTCATCACTATCAATTTCCCAATTGTTTTGCAAGTAGTTCTTATATAGACAGATAATTGTAGATCGAAGCTCCAGGTCTCTGGCAGACATACCTCCAAATAATTCAATTACAGTGTCAATACCTTTTGTCGGCGTAACCAACCCAGCCGCCTTCTTTTACAAGGGCTTTGTCAAATTCCCCCACAGCAAAATCCATCTCTTCGGTCTGTCCGCCCGACGAAACAATAATTTTGTTTCTGTCAACATCGACTTCTATTGATGTTTCCTTATTTTTATAATTATCAAAAAGGTACTCGATCTTCTCTTTCGGCAGTTCAATTGCAAACATGCCGCAGTTGTACATGTTCTGCCTGAAAATCCTTGCAAAGCTTTCTGCAATTACAACATTAATGTTGTTAACTTCCAAAGCCCACGGGGCATGTTCCCTTGACGAACCGCATCCGAAATTCGCCCTGGTGACAATAACGGATTTGCCTTCAATATCTATTTTGGGATCAAAGCCATCCAGCCTCAAATCCTCCAAAAGGTAAGGCTTTAATGCTTCCTTTGTAATCTCAGTAAGATATTTTGCCGGAATTATTTCATCAGTGTTTATGTCACTTCTATCTAAAAACAATACTTTTCCGCTAAAGGTCTTCATTTTATTCCCCCTTCTCATCATACAAATCAGAGTTTATAATATATCCTTTAATTGCTGTAGCCGCAGCAGTTGCAGGGCTCATCAAATGAATCATTCCGCCTTTTCCCATGCGTCCGTTAAAATTTCGGTTTGTTGTAGATGCACATACCTCACCTTCGGCCAATACTCCATTGCTCATACCAAGGCAGGCTCCACAGGTAGGATTTGTCACACAAAAATTAGCTTCCTGAAAAATCTCTATAATTCCTTCTTTAAGTGCCGCTTTATATACATCCGGTGTGGCAGGGCTTACTATTCCGCGGACATCATCGCTGATTTTTTTGTCTTTTAACACCCGGGCTGCAATCCTGAGGTCTTCAATCCGACCGTTGGTGCAGCTTCCAATGTAGACCTGGTCAACTCTTTCCCCCGTCATTTCCTTTACGGTTTTAACCTGATCCGGCTTGTACCCAAAGGTAACCATTGGTTCTAAATCTGACAGGTCATACTCATATACTTTTTCGTAAACAGCACCTTCGTCGGATTTCCACTCGGAATACTTTTTTATAGCCTCTTCTTTGGTTTTAAATTCATCCTTTATATAATCCCACAGATAATCCACTGTTTTTTCGTCCGGGTAACAGATACCACAGGTTCCGCCCGCTTCAATTGCCATATTGCACAAGGTCATTCTCGATTCCATGGACATCTCATCCACAATAGAACCTGTAAACTCAATTACCCTGTTGGTAGCACCGTTTACGGTTAATTCCTTTATTACAAAAAGAATCACATCCTTGGCATATACTCCGGGTTTTAATTTGCCATTCAATACTATCTTTATTGTTTTAGGAGAACGAAAAGCACATACCCCTTTTAATATTCCCACTTCCAAATCCGTAGTCCCCACCCCTGCGGCAAAAGCCCCAAACGCTCCATGGGTGCAGGTATGGGAATCTCCCATTATTATGGTGTATCCGGGTCTTACAAATCCTTTTTCGGGAAATAAGGCATGACATACTCCGTTGCGTCCGATATCGAAAAAATCTTTAATCCCGTGCCTTCTGGCCCAATACCGGAGTATTTTTCCCTGCTCGGCTGTTTTACTGTCCTTTGCAGGTGTAACATGGTCAATTACTGCTTTGATCTTATCGGCATCAAAAACCCTGTCCATTCCCCTGTTCTGCAAATCGGTTATAGCAATAGGCGTAGTAATTTCGTGACAGAATACTGCATCAAGCTTTAACACATTAGTATCGGGAAAGGGCATATCAACCCTATGGGCATCAAATATTTTTTCAGCTATTGTTTTATTCATACAAATCACCCTCTATTATTTATTCCGTAATTCATAATGGTTCGTTAATCGATAGGCATACCAATATTTTTTATAAAATATACATTTGATTAACCATGTTATCATTATAATATTTCGTATAAAATATTACTTCCTAAAATGTATCTAAAATATGCTGAATTTTTAATGATTATTGACCTTTTAGAATTCCCAAATGACCTACCCAATGACTTAATATGAATTTGTAATTTTATTACAAAACTTCACCGAAAACTCTAATTTTTGTTATTCCCCTCGAAATTCCACCTAGACGCCAACAATATCCAGCTTCTCCAGTATCATTGTTTACAGTATTCCCGATATATCTCCTCAGTTCAGGCTTCAAGACAAATAAATTGTTAATTCTTCTTCTTTTAAATCAGCCTGTGTAAGTTTTGCCCCTGTGGAGTTTAGACTTTCAAAAATTAGTTGAGGATCATTATATTCTCTTTCCAGAGATACCTCTACTATCATTAATTTAGCAATACCATTATAGAGCTGATCAATATTAGCTTGTTTGCTACTAATAAAATCATATATATAATTATAGTTATTTAAAAGATTATGAGCACTACTAATTTGATTTTCTTTTCTTATAAGTCTATCGAAAATATCTTTGTCGTGTCTCGTTAGCTGAAGCTTAACATATTCATTATCTTTTTTGTTTTGATTGACTAAATACTGGTAATATAGTTCAGAGGAGGTAACGTCACATGAACAATCTGGATTACTTTCAATATAGTTGCACATAGCTAACTGAAATGTCTTGAAGTTCTCACCATCAACTTGTATAAGAAAATCTATCACTTATTTGATTTCTGTAAATGGTTTCTAAACTAGAACATAAAAATAATTATACATACCAAGAACTCAACTGAAAGCGAGAAAAAGCAACGTTTTCACTGAACTCAAAGAGCAAACCCTCACTCTTTTACTGAATTCAACTTAAGCATAAAATCTCCTCTTCTAAAGATTGCTGCAAGTCTTCTTGGATCTATATTCGAATAATCTTCTTCATTATAGTATTTCTTCAATGCCTCAATTATAAATTGATTTGCTTCTCTATACAACTCTCCTTTCTTATTTTCAAAGGTTCTTCTGGCTTTATCAAAATTTGAATGCGTTAGATCTTTTAACTCTACTCCCATCTCATTCAAAAGCAAATCACCCAATTTCATTGCCATAAAATAGTTACTATACGGTATATGAGAGTTAAGACCATCTATTGGCATTTTCTTTCTTTGATTATCGCAATACCTAAATATTAAGACTGCAAGTACAAGCTGTGCCGCATTCAGATTATTAAATATGTCATTGTAAAACTTACCGAACAACTCATTACGCTTATATTTCGCCACATGCGGTTTCCTTCTCCAAATTGCACAAACAGCCTCAGCTGCAACTGACGAAGGTATTGCATCCGTAGAACTCACGCCTTCCCTCTTTCTCTTATAAGTGAAACCCAATCCCTTAACAGACATCTCCAACTTCCTTTGCAATTCTTCATTAGCCTTGAGATCTCTTAGGTCAACAGGGTTTTGACTGTTAGTGGCAATGGTTATATCAGTTATCACGTCATCATCATTATAAGGGTAAACTTCATACAACCTGAGCAGCACATAAACCTGAGAGTAATCTATATCAGGATTATTATTAATTGTCTCTTGAATTGTCTTACATGTTTGTCCTCCATTAATTATTTGCATATCCTCAACCTTAATTATCCAGTTCTCAGATGCAAGAGCATTGTAACTAAACTTTGTACATACCATAGTTATACCGTTATTATAGAAAAAGAAATTATTCTTTTTTTCATCATCAACTAGAGTACTTCTTATCGCTTCATTTACACGGTTTTTATTTATACCAAGATACTTTCTTATATTCTTCTCAAATAAAGAATCTCCATGATTATTTGCAAGTCTTACTATTTCTTTAACGCTGATTTTTCCAATTAATACTCTTTTGAAGTTAAATTCCTCAACTATTCCTTTCCCGCTAATACTAATAGTATCACTAACAGGTTTAGCTTTTGTAATATGTTCAACAATTTTCTTATGATTATAATGCTCAAAAACAACTTGGTCACCAAAGTTAGCGTTTTTTATATGGATATTTCCCTCTTCGTTCCAGGAATCACCGTTATTCATCAATACACATATAATATTGGGTATATTGCCGTCAAGGAGAAGCGATTGAATTTCTGTAATTTTAGGTTTTATTACATTGTTTGTTAACAGATCCCTAGAAGGGTCAAATATTCCTTTGACAGCATCAATAACCCTTATAATCGAATTTGCAGGAAAGTTTGAATCATTCTCCAAATCAAATTTATATTTTGATTGAAAAAGGATAACTGTAAACTCAGTCTCCGAAACATCGCCAATATATATAGCATCTATTCCACAATCATTTCCATCTTCGGTAATAAGAGGAAGAACATCTTTCAATTCAAAATCAAGATATGAAGCCACTCCCAATATCAAAAATGCCTTAGACAGCTTCTTGTTATAATCATTATCAGATTCAAACCATTCGGGATTGTCTTTAACAATCTTATTAATTCTCTGATCGACAATATGCTTATTTATATCCATCATTATTCCTCCTCATTACTTCTAAAATCATTATACTACAATAACATATCCTGCTACAAGTTTTACCAATATGTATTCAAAGCCATCTACTATCTCCTGTGTGCAGCGATTGTTCAAATTATCTATTCTTTATTTTCCTGCATTCAAGGGCTTCCAAAAAAAATCGCACTAAATACAGTAAAAGACTTTTACCGACAAACCGTAAAAGCCTTCTGTTTGGCGGAGAGAGAGGGATTCGAACCCTCGGTACGCTATTAACGTACACACGATTTCCAGTCGTGCGCCTTAACTGTAACCCCTCAATCCCTTATATATCAACCGTTCCATATAATCTTTTCGTTTTTACTCCACACGACTTCCTTAATTCTATTATAACAAACCTTCGCCCTTCAAACTACCGGGAATATTATACAGTTGCCTACTAATACACAAATCAAAATACATTTTCACGTTCTCTTTTATCCTGTCTGGCTTTATAGGACAAACACAGTATGTCAAACTTTATATAAACTCTCTAATAACTTTTTTTGGTTTTCTAAAACGTCATATTGCTCTGGAAAATGTTTTTCGATTGTACCTATAGATTCAAGAACTATATTCCTAATGGTATAAATATCATTTCCTGCTAATATTGCATTTCTAATAAATGTACTTGAAAAATCTGTAGGTTTATATTTTTTCCCGACTATTCTTTTTGACAACTCTGCTATTTTAGTGCTTATATAATTTTCTCCATAATTTTTAAAAACCCTTTCATATCTTTTAACAACTTCTTTCTGTGATTGCTTCAATTCATTAATCAATTGGATAAGTTCTTGTTTTAAAGGTACATATACTTCTCCGTCTTTACCTGTATCAAAATGAAGCATATATTGAGGACTATCTATATTGATTTGGTGGTGTGTCAACTTTGCTATGTACTGACGACTTAATCCAGTATATATAAAAAATCCTATTAGTAGTCTTTCAATTAGCGGTTGGCTACTATCCATGGTAAATTCAATAAACTTTAGAATATCTTTATTATCCATATATGTAGCCTTATTTATTTGAACTATAGGCTTATCTACGCCTTTCATAACGTCTACAGTAATCTCATTATAATAAGTATATGAAAAGAACCCTTTACATGCGTAATAATAGTTTAAACGCTCACTATTTGACACTTTTAATTCTTTTATAAAACTGTCTATATCGTAAAAAGAAATTGCTTTAAGTGGTTTTTCCTGTAAACTCATATGCTCATTAAAAAATTTCATAATCCGTGTTTCATAAAATTTCTTACTGGTATCTTTTGCAATTGTATCCAAATATTCATTTAGTATCTTTTCAGCTTCCTTCAAGCATTTATGCAAATTTATTCCCCCTTTAACATTATTGTATAAAATGATTATATACTATAATTTGCCATAGGTCTAATGATTTTTGACTTATTATTTTTACATATGCAAAAAGACCTCCGAAAAACGGAAGCCTTTTTGATTTAATATCAAACTTTCTACCAGTAACCCAGTGAAAGCACATATACAATTCCTCGTCTCTTGCCAGTAACCCAACAGAGACACATTTAATTCAAAGAAAAATTATTTTGTAGCTTAATTATAACATTGTATAATATACATGTCAAATAATTTTTTAGGTAAAATAAGCTAAAAATACGTCTTTCACTTTTTTTAATACGTCTGGGTCACTAATAGTAATTTTCCCTTCTTTTTGCTCTTTTATTCTCTGTATTCTTCTTATACTAACCGACCTTATAGCGTCAATCTTTGCATATGTATCAACACTATCTGGCATTCCTTCAATTTCACCTAAATTTACACCGTATTTATTTTCTTTAGGCTGTTTTTTCTTTGTAAGTGGGATTACAATAAAATTATGTCCTTGTTGCCCCCATATTAATGCAAAATGACCATTAGTATCGTCGTCACTAAATTCTGGAATTATGTTTATCCCAAAATTAACAATGACAATATCTCCTTGTTTCATATTATTGGGTAAAGCTTGCAATCTTCCACCAGCGTAATGTTTTCTATAATACTTTGATTTTTCCAAGTACCAATCAACAATCTTTGTTGCTATATTACATTCTATGTCTTGTAACTCTGAAATGATACTACTTAATTTACCTTTAAGCGAATTTATAACTTTAGAATTATCTTTTAATGAACTCACGTTTTCACCCCCTCATTTAAAATAATGTAAATAACTATCCTATTATAGCACATTATATACAACACAGAAATAATTTGTTGAAAATAATGTAAGACACTCGGTCATGTAAGAAATTTATGGAAATATGGGGGTAGGGGTACTTGGTTATTCCCCGGCTATAGAATGGGGCGGTTACGCCATATGGCAATTATTACCAAGGTATAGGGGGGTGGGGGGGTGTATTCCTGCTATAAATAGGTGGTTCAAGTGGGTCAATGCTCCCGGTATATTTCATTGGTCTACTTGACCTACTTGGCTCAACGCCGCTTACTGCAAGGGTTTAAAGGTGGTTCAGCAAGTGGGTCAAATGGTCTACTTGATACCAAATTTTACTATCAAGTGGGTCCTGTGGTCTACTTGACCTACTTACCTGTAATATAGATATATAAAGGGTTTGAGGTATGTGGGTCAAGTGGGTCAAGAAAATATACCGTAGGGGTTTGACCTACTTGACCTACATAAAAAAAAGCCCGGCTATTATAGCCGGGGGATTAATATTATTTCGGGCATTTAATCCAATACCATTGTTTACCGTCTGTTTCAGTATCAAAATAATAATCAAATTCGTTACTGTCCTTTATCGTCCTTTTTGCTCTTTTTAATGTGCTTTCTGAAATGCTTAAATCCTTTGCATGTTTTTTTATTTCCTTGGTTGGTATCCTGCTTTTATCTTTAAAAACCGCTTCCAAAAATTCCAATGCTTCTTCTATAGCACTTTTTTCCTCTCTGCTCCTGCTGTCCGGGTCGTTTAGGTCGTCTGCTGTGGTGGAACATTCTCCCTTCCATACCAATTTACCTTCCTCAATGGTATACATTAATGACACACCATGCTTTGCTAAATTACCTTTACTGTGGGTCATTATTTTATGGTCGGGGTTGTCGTTATCTGCTCCAACATATAACGCCGAACGTGCCGCCCCTAAAATGTCCTGTGAACCCATGCCACGGAACGCCCCTTTTTGCTGTTTGCCCTTGGTTGTATGCCTTATTACAACAATAGCCGTATTGTGTGTTTCTGCGGCTTTTACAAGCCTTTGAAGTGCCGGGCGTGTTTCACTTGCTTTATTCATATCAACGCCTATAAACGCCTGTAAAGGGTCAATGATAACAAGCTTGGGCTTGCATTGCTTCAACATTTGTTCAAACCTATCAAATTTATCTGTAAGGTTAAAAGGTACGTCATAGCCCTGTTGAGTTTTAGCCCCTGTAAATGCAAATATCCGCTTTGTGTCCGCTTCCATTTTCATTATTCGGGGTTTGAGGGTATCACCAACGCCGTCCTCAACAACGCAATAAACCGTGTTTGCAGGCTCTCTATTGATAACGCCCATTTCAAGGGGAAAACTGCCGCCTATAGATACCGTTGAACACATTTCTAACGCAAGAAATGTTTTACCAACCCCGGGGTCGCCGTCAATCATGGTTACTTTGCCCATTGGTATATATGGATACCATAACCAATTAATTACCTCGGCTTCAACGTCTGCCAAACAAACTATTTCCAATTCAGCTTTTTCCTTATTATAGCCGAGGTCTTGTGTTGTAACTATTTGTCGGTAACTATTCTTATCGAATCCCAATTCTCCCCATATTTCAAATACATTACAATCATTATTACAATATAAAGAAACCATATAATTGGGTTCTATTAAAGGATATTGATTAGTGTCTATTTCCAATTGCCATTTACCACATACTGGACATTTTTGTTTTCCGTCCTTATATTTACTTCTCAATTCCTTTGGTATAAATTTCTCAAACCATTCTTCAAAAGTGGGGTAGTCCTCACCCCCAAATATTGAAAGTGGGTCAAGGTTGAGTTTTGACTTGCTTTTTGTTATACTATTATTAGATATTACATAAAAATTTCTTACCGTTGCCGCTTCTGCCAAAGCGGTATTATTTTTTGTCTGCATTTTCATTACCTCCTGTTAACTGATTATTTTTTGCTTCTCTAATCTGCCTTTTCAATTTCTCTCTACGTTCAATTAATGCTTTTTGTTCTTCCTTAAATTTTCTTGCGTCTTCACCAATCTGCTTGGCAACTTCTTCCGTTACATAATATACACCGTCTATAAAGGTACATTCAGCGTCACCCTTTATACATTTATTAAATATTGTGTTTGGGTGACACCCTGCAATTTCTGCCGCTTCCTGCTTAGTCAATAGTCCTTGCTTTCTATATTTATTTATCCTCATTCTTTACTAACCTCCATTTCAATTTTGAAAAGGGGGCAATATTAACCCCTTATTTTGCACACAAGGGTTTGTACGCTATAATAATATTATACACGAATCTGTGGTAATTTTCAATAATAACCGACACTGTTAGACAAATTAATTTTTAACATATTATAGAAATTGTATAGAAAGATATATTAACCTGTTATAGCTGGGGGTATTCATTCCAATTGTAATTAGTATTTTACACTGTCATGGGGAAGTTGGCAAAAAATCAAAAATCTAGTAGTGCCAGTTGTCCTTCTACCTTACTTTTATAGCCGGGTCGTGTGCCTTACTCGCTGTAAAAACGGCTGTAACCCTTGCGGCTGTAATATTTCTATGTATACACGATTATTAAT
>JAAYTO010000247.1 GCA_012523755.1 Clostridium sp.
TATTGCATGAGGAAGTTGAAGCATACTTTAAAGACGCAGAACAAAATGATTTTCTTGCCTGAATATTAAATGCTGAAATGGCATTTTAAAAAACTCTCTTGTGAGAGTATTGGCAGGAGATGGGTTCATGCTTTTACCGTGCCAGATAATTCAAAAGTTATTGACTATATGATTGCATTATTGTATAATGAAACAGAACGCATGTTCGATGCATAGGAGGATGAAAAAATGATTGAGAAGAAAAAAGCTTTGGAGATTGCACTGAACCAGATTGAAAAACAGTTTGGAAAAGGTGCTGTAATGAAATTAGGTGAGAACACCCACATGAATATTGAGACCATTTCCACAGGTGCATTGGGATTGGATATAGCACTTGGGGTTGGCGGAGTTCCAAGGGGAAGGGTAGTCGAGATATTCGGACCTGAATCTTCGGGTAAGACAACAGTTGCTTTGCATATTATTGCGGAGGCTCAAAAAGCAGGTGGTGAAGCAGCGTTTATTGATGCTGAGCATGCTTTAGACCCTGTGTATGCAAAGAATCTTGGCGTTAATATAGATAACCTTATTGTTTCCCAGCCAGATACAGGAGAGCAGGCTTTAGAGATTGCAGAGGCACTGGTTAGAAGTGGAGCTATTGATGTTATCGTAATTGACTCTGTTGCTGCATTGGTTCCAAAGGCCGAAATAGACGGTGAAATGGGTGACGCCCATGTGGGACTTCAGGCAAGGCTTATGTCCCAAGCACTTAGAAAACTTTCCGGTGTTATTAACAAGTCAAAGACAACTGCTATTTTTATAAACCAGTTGAGGGAAAAG
The DNA here is from genome assembly GCA_012523755.1 of Clostridium sp. Lineage (GTDB taxonomy): Bacteria > Bacillota > Clostridia > Acetivibrionales > Acetivibrionaceae > Hungateiclostridium. Next base: position 817 of record JAAYTO010000247.1, read on the forward strand.
GTCGGGATAATGTTTGGAAATCCTGAAACCACTCCGGGAGGACGGGCACTTAAATTCTATTCATCGGTAAGGCTGGATGTCAGAAGGATTGAGTCCATCAAGCAGGGGAGTGAGGTTATTGGAAACAGGACAAGGGTTAAGATTGTAAAGAACAAGGTTGCACCTCCCTTTAAAGAAGCGGAATTCGATATTATGTACGGACAGGGAATTTCAAAAGAGGGAAATACCTTGGATGTTGCTGTAAATCTGGATATAGTCAATAAAAGCGGATCATGGTATTCCTATAACGGTCAGAAGATTGGGCAGGGAAGGGAGAATTCAAAACAATTCTTAAAGGACAACCCTGATATATTAAAAGAGATTGAGGAAAAGATTAGGCAAAACTATAATCAGGCATTTTTGATGAGTGTTGATGCACATGCGGATAATGATGATGAACTATCAAAGGATTAAGTTTATATATTAGTGTGCTCTCAAATTACCAAAAGAAATTGACACTTTGTCCGATGCGGTCGAAGCCGTCTATATAGTAGCGTGCTCTTAAATTACCTAATGCAGCAGAGAATACGAGAATTTTGATAATTCAATAAATTTGCAGGATTTTCATTAAGTAAATATTTAAGAAACATTATACTAAAAATTGGGGGTGCAAGATATGCACCTCTTATTTTTATGTGTGCCCAGCATGGGCAACAACTTGGTGGTGAAAGTCCACTACGGGCTTGGTAGTAGGAACCGTTAGCCAAGAGCAAGGGTGTCCACGGCGACGTGGAATCTGAAGGAAGCTGGAGGCAAAATCCTGAACCGA
>JAAYTO010000248.1 GCA_012523755.1 Clostridium sp.
ACCATTGATACAGCAAATGAACAGTCCCTCAATACCGACCGCTTTTTGGCACTGGTTAAAAAGTACACAGAAATTACAGAATTGGATGCAGAAATTATCCGAGAGTTTATTGACAAAATTATAGTATTCAAGGCTGAAAAGATAGATGGCCGCAGAACCCAGCGGATTCAAATTTTCTATAACTGCATTGGTGCTATCGACTTACCAAAATAAATGAAAAAACGGCATAGCCGAATATCAACGACTATGCCGAATTTTTTAGGAATTATAAATCCCTATCTGACCGCTCCAAAAGCTTGAGGTTTTGTTTATATCTCATATTAGGTACGGCAATATAGAGTATCAAGAGCACAAGGGTCAACAATGCAAATATATACTTTATTAGCTCCGGAATAGCCAAGGGCGTAAAATAGCCCTCAATAAATCCCGCTATAATAAATATGGGTATTGTGCCAAGAACCATCTTTAAAGTGGTTTTGCTGCGGAGAATAAAGGAATCCTTTCTGCTGTATTGACCGGGATTGATAAGTGAATATCCCATTTTTAGTCCTGCGGCACCACACAGAAAAATAGCAAACAATTCCAGTATGCCGTGGGGAAGTATCAATGACCAGAATAGAAAATTGGCGTTTTTAAGATTGTACAATGCAGCCAATGAACCAATCATAAACCCGTTTTTAATAAGAACATAACATGTGCCTAATCCAAAGGATACTCCGAAGGCGAAGGCGCTAATACCAACCTTTATATTATTTGTAAATATGAAATTTGAAAAAAGTGCAGGGTCAAAGCTGGCTCTTGGAGCATTAACATCGCCTTCCAACACATTCTGCATGTATTCCTCAGATAAAAAGGCAACGGCATTGTCTGTGGAAATCATGGTAAAAACAAAGCTTACCACCGCTGAAATAAGAAGCAATCCTGAAGAAAAAACAAGAAATCTCAGGTTTGCTCTTATAATCAAAGGAAATTCAATAGTCAGGAATCTCATGAGATTTTTTATGTTGGATTTTTTAGTGGTGTATATATAACTATGGGCAGAGGCTACAAGCCTGTTGAGATAGCTTGTAGTTGCCGAATTTCCGTAATAAGTCCGGGAATAGGATAAATGACTGCATGCAGCATTATACATATTTATAAATCCATTCAGACTGTTTTTGTCGAGTTTATATATACTTTGGGATTTAAGCTTCAACAACATAGCCTCAAGGTCTTTCCAGACTTTAGAGTTCTGTTCAATAAACTTATCCTCTTTCATTTTTACACCTTATTGTAAGAAATTTTATAAAATACATTTTATCATAAAAGCTTTTCTGTTACAATTATATTGAATGCAGAAAAATAAGCAATACCCTAAAAACGTGTTGAATAGCTTTAGAAATTTAATTCTACAATAACTAAAGGGTGGTTAATGTTCCTGTGCTTTACCCTTGTAATAAATGTAGTAACTGAATTGGAGGAAGGACATGAGAAAAATTCTTGAAATTTTAACGCCTGAAAATGTGCATATTGAATATGAGCTCGCAGGGCTGGGCTCAAGATTTATTGCTTACTTAATTGATTTAGTTATTCAGATGGTTTTTATAGGGCTAGCCATTACTGTGTTATTATTGTCAGGTACTGAACTTGTTTCCTATTTGATTGCTGAGCTTGGAATTATGGCTGTTGCCTTTTTTATAACCCTTGTTTTGTTGTTAAATTTGATATATTTTATTTTCTTTGAGATGCTTTTAAAAGGGCAGTCCCCAGGAAAAAAAATAATGAAACTCAGAGTTATCAAGCAAAATGGAGAACCAATAAATATATTGGATTCCTTTCTTAGAAATTTGTTAAGGCTGTTTGACAGCTTGCCATCATATTATCTTGTAGGGGCGTTATTTGTTTTATTTTCTAATAGGTACAAGAGGATTGGTGACTTTGCAGCAAATACTATTGTTGTCAAGATAGAAAATCAGGAGCAGATTATTACCATTGATGACCTTATAGGTCAAGCAGGCAATTTAAGTGAAAATGAAGAACAGACTGTCAACAACTTTCCGGTCAGTGCCTTTGAATACGGCGTATTAAAGGAGTTTATGGCAAGGAAAGATAGCCTTGGAGAAAAAAGAACAACTTTTGCACATAATTTAAACTTGTATTTTATGAAAAAATTTAATATTGACAAGCCCTATGAGAACCCTTATGATTTTTTCGAATCGATTATGATGATGAATTCCGGGCTTTAGCTAACAACATGAAGAAAAAAATGTAGAAATACAGAAAAAGACTTTGACATTGCTCTAAAAATGATATAATATGTTTAAAATTTATAAAATGATATATTAATGATTGAATAACTATAGAAGAGGAGGAAGTTTACATGGCTTACATTTATAGCGATGTATCAAGAACATTTAATGAGTATTTATTAATACCAAATCTTACAACTGAAAAATGTACCCCAAATAATATAGATCTAAGTACGCCTTTGGTAAAATATAAAAAAGACGCAGAAAGCAGTCTTAAGTTAAATATTCCAATTGTATCGGCTATAATGCAGTCAGTATCAAACGATACACTGGCTATAGCACTTGCAAGATGTGGAGGTCTGTCTTTTATATATGGTTCTCAGCCCATTGAAAGCCAGGCTGAGATGGTAAGAAGGGTCAAGAAATATAAATCGGGATTTGTTGTGAGTGATTCCAATCTCACGGTCAATAGCACATTAAAGGATGTTATAGAGTTAAAAAATAAAACGGGGCATTCAACCATTGCGATCACCGATGATGGTACTTCCTCAGGAAAGCTTCTTGGATTAGTTACCTCAAGAGATTATAGAATCAGCAGGGATCCGGTTGATAGAAAAGTACAGGATTTTATGACTCCTTTTGCAAAGCTGGTACTCGGTAAACTTGGTATAAGTTTGAGTGAGGCAAATGATATAATTTGGGAGCACAAGCTTAATTGTCTGCCCATTGTTGATGAAAATCAAAATCTTCACTATATGGTTTTCAGAAAGGACTATGACGACCATAAGCAAAATCCCTATGAATTACTGGATAACAGTAAGAGGTTGGTTGTCGGAGCAGGAATAAACAGCAGGGATTATGAGGAAAGAGTACCTGCTTTGGTAAATGCTGGCGTAGATGTCCTCTGTATTGACTCGTCCGATGGTTATTCGGTATGGCAGAAAAACACACTGGAACATATTAAAGGTAAATACAATGTGCCAGTGGGTGCAGGAAATGTTGTAGACCAGGAAGGATTCATGTACCTTGTTGAAGCAGGAGCTGATTTTGTCAAGGTTGGAATTGGCGGCGGTTCTATATGTATTACCCGTGAGCAGAAGGGTATAGGAAGAGGTCAGGCAACAGCCGTTATTGAAGTAGCTAAAGCTAGAGATGAGTACTTTAAGAGAACAGGCATCTACATTCCCATATGCTCCGATGGAGGTATTGTTCACGACTACCATATTGTATTGGCGTTGGCAATGGGGGCTGATTTCGTTATGATGGGAAGATATTTTGCCAGATTTGATGAAAGTCCTACCAAAAAGGTCAAAAGCGGAAACGGTTATGTGAAAGAATACTGGGGCGAGGGTTCTAACAGAGCTAGAAACTGGCAGCGTTACGACCTTGGTGAAAATCAGAACATGAAATTCGAAGAAGGCGTAGACAGCTATGTGCCCTATGCCGGTAAACTGAGTGATAACCTTGAAACTACACTGAACAAGATAAAAGCCACCATGTCAAGCTGCGGTTCGGCAACTATAAGGGAATTGCAGGAAACAGCAAGACTGAGCCTTGTTTCTTCAACAAGTATTATTGAGGGTGGAGCCCATGATGTCATATTAAAGGAAAAAGATTACTAATGCCTTAAAAAAGGCTTTATATGTAATAAATTGTATGTGCTAATTTGTTATTATTCAGTTGAGATACCTCCTTTGTCTTATGGTGTGGTTGGTAAACTTACATTATTGACATTGGAGGTCTTGTTTTTTATTAAACACAAAATAAAAATCTCCAATTTGTGGAGATCTTTATGTATTGTCAGTATTCAGTTTACAGTCCTCTCAATCATTAGATTTACTGTTCTTTCAGTCATATTAAACAACTCCCTTCATTACCAGTATATTCCCTCTCAAATTATTGAGTGTTTGTCTTTAGTTATTTTATACATTAGTCTAACACAAAACCTTGAATTTTAAACATGTTTTTTTTCACATTCAGAGATTGAAATTACAACTCCGTCACCAGGCAGAATCCAATCTTTAAAACCAATCTCAAGACCGTTGTCCATTGGTTCTTCTATGATTCTGTCCTTATGATTTCCCATAAATCCAAAACTATGCCATGATAATTGATAAGAAGGGTCGTTTAATATAAAAATTATATTATAATTTTTGCAGGGCATGGTTATCTTGTTTGAAAAGCATACATCATTTAAAGGGACAATTGTTTCAATTACCATATCAATGGTACACTGTTTTTTTACTTTAATGTCCCAAGATGTATGAACCTTGACGCAATAAGCATCGTTTATGTGAGGGCAGTTGTCCAAGATTTCAAGCCTATTTTTAAGGTTGGCTGTATAATCTTTTGAATCCACAACAAATTTTTTGATTTGAAACAGTTTATTGTTTTCTACCTGCTCAACCCGCTGCATTTCTGCACCAAAGGGGATTTTTATGGTACATTCCTTTTTAGAAGGATTTACAATTTCAAACTTTTTCCTTATGGTTTTTGATATGTAATTTTCAGTAACTTGACATTCAATCCTTGTTTTATAGCTCTTATAGTAGCATTCATTTAAGAGGGAAGACAGCTCTTGCTCAAAGAAGTTGTAAAAGTTGTTCTTATCGTGATTGTTGTATCTAAAGTATAACTCTGTTTCTATTTTCTCCTTTAAACCCTTCATCTCATTCTTGCTCAATCTATTGATGAAGTCGTGCTTTACCAATGTTTCAGTTGATTCTACCCAGAATTTCAGCAGGTTAATAAATGTGGAGGTAATAAGGGAAACCCCAACACTTCTTATTATAGCCAAAATAATATCACCGAAGATGCCCAAGTAAAATGCGTTTTCAGGCGGAAAAAACAGCTCAAAATATGAAGCCGAAAATATTAATGATGTCCCTATAATAAATGAAAACAAAGAAATAATACGAAGCCTTTTGATCATAATATATCATCTCCATATATTTCGTATTAGTATAATATATTATGTATAATAGAAAATAATAACAGATTTTTTGTGATTAGAATTTTTATTAACAAAATACATGCATTGGTTTTAACACGATCGGCTTTGCCCAAAGAAATGAAGGAGAACTTATAGAGCCACGGGAAGAAAAGTTGCTTGTAGTATTGGTGGAGTTTGAAGAAACAGAAGAAACGATTGAAGAGTACGCAAAAATAAACAAAAACAGAGACTATAACGGTACTATTTTAAAGAGTGACCAATATTATTACGATTTGTTTTTCGGCTCGGGAAAGACTGTAAAGGATTATTTTTATCAAGTGTCCGGAGGAAGAATTACAATGGTTCCGGCAATACGGGCATCTGAAAATGAACATTTTAATGTGGACGGTGTTGTAAGATTAAAACTCGATTTTCCTCATCCTAACAACTCAATTGATTTAGCAATGCTGCAAAGACAGATCATGGAATTAAACTAACGGAAAGCTGAAACATTGGCAACAGAATAAGGGATGGTGATAGAAATATAAATCCTTTGTAACCGGTATAATAACCGGCTTACAAAGGATTTATTAATAGAAAAGTATTAAAAACTCGTTTTATCACAAGAAATTATTTTATTCAAACATAAAATCTAAAGTTCCGAGCACTAATTAGAATAAAAAGAAAAGGCCATCCTTAAGCATCCAAACAATATATATAATTTGTATTAACATTCGGAAGTTTTAATGCTATACTAAATTTAGTAAAACTTTTGAGGCATATATTTTGACTTGTTTATAGCATTAATTTAGCTCAGGAGTGTGTAAATTATAGTGGGTACAAAAAAGATATTAAAAATTGCAGGTTTGAATATCGGTATTGCTTTGTTCAATATAATACTTTTTTCACCGGGTCTGGTGGGTATTGAGCTAAACAGCTCCGAGCCGTTCAGGGTTGCTATTGGTGGTGCAGCAATATTTTTGAGTTTATCGCTTTTCTTATACGGGAACTACACGCTCATAACGCAAAAAGCACCCTCAGTTAACAAGGTAAGCGATATAAAAAACCTTAAAGATTGTACGGTTGCACTTAACCAGGCATATGGCAAGAAGACTTTTGACAATGACATCACTACAATGAAAGAACAAATTGAACTTTTCAGTAAAAAGAAGGATAAAATATTTAGCATGCTCGGTGAAAAATTTAATGTTATTGACAAGGTTTATGAAAAATTTAATACAATAATTTTTGATGTGGAATATGTTCTTTTGTCCAACATTAAAGGTATTTTAAACAAAATAAGTGTTTTTGATGAGGAAGACTATGAAAGGATACGTTGCGATATTGCTCAAAAAAAGTTTTCCGATGAAGTTATTGCTTCAAAAATGAATATATATAATGAATACATTACCTTTGTAAAAAATGCAATTGAGGATAATGAAGAGATAATCCTAAAACTTGATGCACTCTTGCTTGAACTTTCAAAATTCAATACTCTTGGAACAGGAGAAATCGATAATCTTAAGGAAATCAAAGAGATGGATGAATTGATAAAAAAATCAAAGTATTATATTTAACCTAACTACTGCAAGAAGTCTTGCAATCTCTTAGGTGGGAGATGAATTGCAAATTGACATAATTTATTTTATTTTTGAAACAGACTATATGAAAGGGTGGTTTGGAATATGTTAGAAAACAACAGGAATTTTAAAACTATAGTAACTTTGCTGGGAATATCTTTAGTGGTATTCGGGCTTATTTATGGCGGAATTTCTTTGACGAAAAACCGGGGTAAAAGCCAAAAAGTAATCACTATAGAAAGTGCCGAGAAAAAATTGGATAAGCTTCACAAGGATATAACTGTAAATTTTATCGAAGCCAGCAAGGGGCACGTAAACATTGAGCCTCCCAATCTTAAAGACTCTTTGCCTGATATTTCTAAGTATCCTCCCCAGGTGGAAGCAACTACAAGCAGTTATATAGAAATTTTTTCTTCCACTGAAAAGTCGGGAGAGAAAAAAGACGGGTGGCTTCTGGAGGTGGCAAGGGATTTCAACAAAGCCAATATACAAGTAAATGGTGAGCCTGTTTCCATAAGGATCAGGGGCATTGCCTCAGGCTTGGCAACGGACTACATAATTTCCGGCAAATATCTTCCCGATGCCTTTACACCTTCTAATGAGCTATGGGGAGAAATGATTAAATCCAGCGGCGTAGAGATATCACTTCTCGAAAAGAGGCTTGCCGGTAATGTTGCAGGAATACTTCTTTCAAAAGGCAAATACGATGAATTAATTAATAAATATGGATCAATTAACTTAAAAAATATTACAGAGGCAGTTGCAGCAAACGAAATAGCCATGGGCTATACAAACCCTTTTGCAAGTTCTACAGGTATGAACTTTCTTGTTACAACATTAAGTACTTTTGACAGTAAAGATATATTGAGTGAAAAAGCTGTTGAAGGTTTTGAAAAATTTCAGACCAATATTCCTTTTGTTGCTTATACCACCTTGCAAATGAGAGAATCTGCCCAATCGGGTGTCCTCGACGGCTTTATACTGGAATACCAAACCTATGAAAATATTCCGGAACTGAAAAAGAATTATGTTTTTACTCCTTTTGGTGTAAGACACGACAGTCCTATGTATGCTATTGGAAACCTTACCAATGAGAAAAAAGAAATACTGAATAAATTCATTGAATTTTGCCAAAATTCCAAATCACAAAAACTTGCAACAGATTACGGTTTTAACAGGCTTGATGATTATACTCCTGAAATACCGGATATTGACGGTGAAACCATAGTAGAAGCCCAGAAGCTTTGGAAAGAAAAGAAGGATGTTAACAATGATATTGTAGCTGTTTTTGTTGCCGATGTATCGGGAAGTATGGCCGGCGAACCCCTTAACAAATTGAAGCAATCTCTTATAACTGGTTCTCAGTATATAAGTTCGGATGCTTCCATAGGGCTTGTATCTTTTTCTACTGATGTGAATATAAATCTTCCGATTGGGAAATTTGACCTAAACCAAAGATCTTTATTTGTAGGTGCCGTTGAAAGCTTGAATGCAGGCGGAAATACAGCAATGTTCGATGCAATAATTGTAGCAACTAAAATACTGAGAGAAGAAAAAGACAAAAATCCTAATGCCAAGTTGATGTTGTTCGTATTAAGTGACGGCGAGACAAATTACGGCCATTCCCTGAACGATATCAGGAGTATGATGCAATCCTTTGCAATCCCAATTTATACTATAGGGTATAACGCAAATATAAAGGCACTGGAAACTCTTTCGCAAATAAATGAAGCGGCAAGTATCAATGCAGATACGGATGACGTTGTATATAAATTGGGAAGTTTATTTAACGCCCAGATGTAATTAAAGGACTTTAGACTTTAATGCACCAATATGCAACACGGTGAAATCATGAAGGAAGATTAAGCCATGGCATAAATTACAGATAAACTTTATTGAGCCTTTGTAGTAAGATGTTACCCATAGATAATGAAAAGTGGGGTTATACTAAATGGGTAAGAAATTATACAAAGGGAG
>JAAYTO010000249.1 GCA_012523755.1 Clostridium sp.
ACCAAATTAAACGGCAGGTCAATAGGGTAATTTTATTGTGATAGATTTTAAGTCAGATTATTTTCTCTAAAGAATGATTAAGCAGATTTTATTTTGACGTTTTTATGAGCTATCGGGGGAAAACAATTTGCTGATCTACAACATGTGAAGAAAAATGTTCCGCAAACTTAAGTTTACCCCATATTTTTCCTTACCTTCCTTCTTGAAAATGTATAATAAAATTTTTTCAAATATGAATCAAATCCCATCTGGAAAAAATCTTTTTTAAAATATCAGGATAAAATACCTAACACAGTAAATACTATAAATACAGCATTTTAAATAAAGCTATGAATTTATCAAATAAATAAAGTAAAATATTAAAAATATAGATCTTTTGGGGAGGACAAACAATGATTACAACCACTCTTTTTATCATACAGTTTTTTTTCTCAATCATTATAGGATTGTATTTTTTAAATCTTTACAAATCGCAACAGGGTAATAAGAGTGCAATTGAAAAAGAGTCGAGAAAAGAGTTGGATAAGCTGAGGAAGTTGAGAGAAATAAAGCTGACAGAGCCTCTATCTGAAAAAACAAGACCCATTACGCTAGGGGAAATAGTCGGGCAGGAACAAGGTGTTAAAGCCTTAAGGGCAGCCTTGTGTGGACCGAACCCGCAGCATGTGATAATTTATGGTCCGCCGGGAGTGGGTAAAACTGCTGCTGCTAGGGTGATACTTGAGGAGGCAAAGAAAACTGATATATCTCCTTTCCAAAGGGAAGCCAAATTTATTGAAATGGATGCAACAACAATAAGGTTTGACGAAAGGGGAATTGCAGATCCACTGATTGGTTCTGTCCATGATCCAATATACCAAGGAGCAGGGGCATATGGAGTTGCGGGTGTACCACAGCCAAAACCGGGAGCCGTAACAAAAGCTCATGGTGGAATATTATTTATTGATGAGATAGGAGAACTTCATCCCATACAGATGAATAAGCTTTTAAAGGTATTAGAAGACCGGAGGGTATTCTTTGAGAGTGCATATTACAGTTCGGAGGACAAGAATATTCCATACCATATCCATGAGATATTTCAAAAGGGCTTGCCGGCCGATTTCCGACTTGTGGGTGCGACAACCCGTACAGCAGAAGAAATTCCTCCAGCAATTAGATCCCGGTGTGTTGAGATATATTTTAGGCCATTGACGCCTTCTGAGATTGTGAAAATCAGCAGCAATGCCGCACAAAAGGGCGGTTTTACTATGGAGGAAGGTTGTTCGGAACTGGTGGCGAAATATGCTCAAAATGGAAGAGAGGCTGTTAATATTGTACAAATTGCCGGAGGGGTTGCACTGGTAGAAGGCAGGAGTCAGATAAAAAGGAAAGACATTGAGTGGGTGATCGAGTTTGGTCATTATGCTCCTCGGATTGACAAAAAAATAATCCACGAAGAACAGGTAGGCTGTATAAATGGCCTTGCAGTGTTCGGAAACTGCACCGGTATTGTAATTGATATTGAGGTTAGTGCCATGAAGGTAGCCCGGGGAAAAGGTAGGGTGAAAATTACGGGAATAGTTGAAGAGGAAGAAATGGACTCAAGGGGACAGAAATTAAGGAAAACCAGCGCAGCAAGGGCTTCGGTGGATAATGTCCTTACGGTATTAAAGAAGGTACTGAATATAGATTTTGAAGACTATGACATCCACCTCAATTTCCCTGGAGGGATACCCATTGACGGGCCATCGGCAGGTATTGCCATAGCTACTGCTATATACTCCGCGATAAAAAACCTCCCCATCAGCAGTGAAATCGCAATGACTGGAGAAATTTCAATACGGGGCAAGGTTAAACCAGTGGGAGGTGTGCCTGCAAAGATTGAAGCGGCAAAAAATGCAGGAATTAAAAGAGTGATTATTGCAGAAGAAAACTGGCAGGAAATGTTTGAAAATATCGATATAGAGGTGATACCCGTTAAAGATATTTATGAGGTTATGAAATTGGTGTTTGGGAAGCAGGAAGGCGAAACGGAGAGTATTTCCATTCAGAAAAATGCGGTTAATGTACTTAGTGCATCAGGGGCATAAACCATTACTTAATCTCATGAAAGGATGCATCATTATTCATGCACAGGATATTCATGTGGGGATTATTCATGTGAAGAAAAATGTGGAAGAAAGATTGTGAAGCAAGTTGTAGAGCCTGTTAATACTCCATATTTTCCTTCACATTTATTCGTTGCACCCTTTTATACACCGATAGTTGTTTACAAAACCCGATTAAAATAATAATATATATTTATGAATTTTTTTAAAGCGGGTGTTTACATGAAAGATATTACTATATTGGGAATAGAGACGAGCTGTGACGAAACATCGGCAGCAGTGGTGAAAAACGGACGGCAGGTGCTTTCAAATATTATTTCATCCCAGATAAGCCTTCATCAGAAATACGGTGGTGTAGTGCCGGAAATAGCATCAAGAAAACATGTTGAGTTGATAATGCCGGTAATACATCAAGGACTTGAGGAAGCGGGCATAGCCCTTGACCAAATAGATGCTATAGGGGTGACGTATGGCCCTGGATTGGTGGGGGCACTTTTGGTAGGTTTGTCGGCAGCAAAAGCATTAGCGTTTGCACTGGACAAGCCCCTTGTTGGGGTTCATCATATTGAGGGACATATTGCAGCAAATTATATTGAGCACAGTCTTTTAGATCCGCCTTTTGTTTGTCTGGTTGTTTCTGGAGGTCATAGCCATATTATATATGTTCAGGACTATGACAAGTTTGAGATTATGGGAAAAACAAGGGATGACGCAGCCGGAGAGGCTTTTGACAAAGTGGCAAGGGCGGTGGGTCTGGGTTATCCGGGGGGGCCTCTAATTGACAGGGCTGCAAAGGATGGAGACAGCAAGACCATTGCTTTTCCCAGAGTCGTTTTTAAGGACGGGAGTCTGGACTTCAGCTTTAGCGGACTTAAGACCGCAGTTTTGAATTATCTTAACACCATGGATCAAAAGGGCGAGAAATATAGGGTTGAGGATGTATGTGCAAGCTTTCAGGCAGCAGTTGTGGATGTTCTTACGGACAATCTTATTTCTGCGGCACAAATCAAGGGAGCTAAAAAGATTGCTTTAGCTGGGGGCGTTGCGGCTAACTCGCTTCTAAGAAGTGAACTTTCAAATAAGGCTCGAAGCCATGGATTTGAGTTTTATTACCCCAAACCCGTTCTATGTACCGATAACGCAGCGATGGTAGCTGCTGCAGCTTACTACGAGTTTGTGAAAGGCAAGATATCCGATTTATATTTAAATGCCGTACCCGGATTAAAACTGGGAGAAAGATAAAGAAATGAGCTGTGGATAATTTTTTACTTATTCACAGCTTAAATTTGTTTAATATCATTTTCAAATTTAAACATATTGAAAAAGGAATATATGCAACTAATATAATTGTTTGTAAATAGTAGTTTAGCACTATATTTATTTGCACAGCGAATATCATCAATAACCCATAGGGATAAGTTCAAAAAGAAAAAATGTATTTGCGGAACTCAGTTAAGTCAAGGCTTTTAAACATATTGTCGATGGATAAAAAGATATTTTCGAAGCCTTGTTTACGTAAATTATATATAAATTTCAGGTCGTTTATAGGACAAAAGTACCAGAAAAAATATTGTATACTGTGACGAAAGCTGTTGAAACTTGTCATGTGAATAATGTGGAAATATTACTTGAATACAGTTGTTCCAGAAGGATAATCATGTGGATAACACTGTGGATATTGTGGATTAATATTTGTACATGCTGCTTTAAAAAATGAAAAGGGAAAGAAATATTGAAGTAAAAATTGTTTTTATTAAGAATTATGTAAATTAAAAAGTTTGGGTGTAATAAAGGTTAAGAAAAGTGTTTCAGAAACTTAAGTTACGCAAGTCTAGAATAGATGCACTTTCTAAGGAAAAAATTAAAAAGGGGCTTGACGCCCCTTGAGTTTTGTGTGGTTTTAATTGCCTGAATAAAGGCTATAGTACTGCATGACCTTTTTCACATAGTTTTGGGTTTCATTGAAGGGTGGTATGCCATTATACTTGATAACATTATACGGTCCGGCATTATAAGCTGCCAGAGCAAGAACCATATCGCCATTGAACCTTTCAAGTTGAGCTTTAATATATCTTGTACCGCCGTCTATATTTTGTGCTATGTCCCAAGGATCGCTAACATTAAGTCCATCCGCAGTTCCGGGCATTAACTGCATAAGCCCCTGGGCACCGGAATGGGAGAGGGCTTTCGGGTTAAAACCCGATTCCTGTTTGATAATTGCCCTAATAAGGTTTTCGTCTACACCGTATTTTTTGGAAGCCTCTCTGATATTAAAATCTATTAGTTTCATAAGTTCGTTTTGGTCACCGGGGATATAAGCTGTACTTTGGGCTCGGGAAAGTTGAGCCCTTTGGTAGTCAAGGGTTCTGTCGTTTCCTTCCTTGTCCACTGCCTTTACAGCTGTGTTTTTTGCATCAAAATTATTTAAGTTAAAGGTATTTGCGGTACTTATATTATTAACAGTATTAGTGTTATTAGCAAAAACACTGTTATTTACAGCATTGCTTAATATATCCCGAAAGGAGGAAGTTGTTGGTTTATTAATTTTAAGAGGTACCCTGCTCTGAATTTCATTTAATTTTTGTTCAAAAATATCACTGACTCGTAGCAAACGCGATCACCTCGCCATTATTTTATATAGTACAACTATGATATCGGCATTTGTTTGAAATAAAATAATACTAAATATTTAAATTCAGGAAACTTCCTTTTTGACTCTCTTTACAAATTTGGAGCAAACCTTTTTCACTTTTCCGTCATACTTTCGCACTGTAAAAAGTTGACATATACCCACAGCCCTGTCTTCAATATTTGTGGTGTCGAAGATAATGAAGTTTTCACAATCCACGCAGGTATTGATTTTCCTTTTTATAGATTTAAGGGCAGGCATGAACCTGTGTTTGGAGCAGACATAGTCTGCTGAAACCACTCCCTTTTCAATGCATAATATATCACCATTCAGGCTTATTGCAGTTCCTTTAAGACAATTATTACACACTCTCTTTTTTTTCAAATTGTTCTCCCCCCAACCAATATTTCTAATACTGATATTGTCTTTTTACCGACAACTTGCCGCTAACTGCTTTAATAGTTGAGACTCAGGGAATATTAATAGACATATTACCATAAAGCTCCATTATATATGATTAATTTATCAATTTGAAATTGATGCTATACAACACCATAATATTATAGCATTACAGGGCAGACTGTGGAAGGATGTGGGAAATAATATTGGTTAATTAATTTTAAAATTGTTATCTATAAGGTATAATAGATTAATGGTATAATAAATATTAATACACCAGATGATACTCCATTGAAGTTGGAAAGGAAGAACTGACCTTATAGAAGGTAAAGTCTTGGAATCTAGATAGAACGGTGGCATTATTACAAGGGGGATGGATGTGAAGAAGCCAATTATACTTAGAAAAAGATATGTACCTTCGGAAATAATTGATATAACAGGTGATGAACTGCTTTTAAGAAATGAAAATCTTTTGGTGACTAAATGGAAGCCAATAAAAAAAAGACAGGATATTTCCGGAGGGATGTCTTTTACTTTCCTGAAAGAGGGATACAAGGTCAGTAAGTTTTTTGGTGCCTCTGGAGAGTTTAAGTACTGGTACTGCGATATAATAAACGTTTTGTATGATGAGTTTAACGACAAATACACCTTGGTGGATTTATTACTGGATGTAAAAATAATGCCGGACGGACAAGTTGAGGTGCTTGATGCAGACGAACTTGCAGAAGCACTGGAAAAAGGTATTATATCAAAGGAAGAAGCTATAACTTCACTTTATACATTGGATAAAATACTTAGGATGGCCTATGCAGGCAAATTTCCCCCGGAGCTTTGCCTTAAGGATTATTAGACTTTTATGCAATTCATATTATTATAAGATGATTCTTGCGACACATAAAAAATTTATTTTGACTTTCGTGATATTCATATTACTATTATAAGGAGCATTGAACAATGGATAAATTTGTTGATTTGCACACCCATTCCACTGCATCGGACGGCAGTATGATGCCTTCCGAAATTGTGAGACATGCAAAGGAAAGTGGCTTATCGGCTGTTGCATTGACGGATCACGATACTGTTGACGGAATAAAGCAGGCTGTTGAAGAAGGGAAAAAGATAGGCTTTGAAGTGGTTCCCGGTCTGGAGATAAGTCTTGACTACAGCACAGAGATGCATATGTTGGGTTATTTTTTCGATGATAGTTATATGAAAATTGAGCCACTGTTAGAGAGGTTTAGAAGGAGCCGAGAAGAAAGAAACCCTAAAATGGTTGAGAAGCTTAATTCTCTGGGGTTTGATATTACCATGGAAGAGGTTGTTGCCGAAGCTAGAGGAAGGGTTGTGGCAAGACCTCATATGGCTAGTGTGATGGTTAAAAAGGGTTATGTAAAAAATGTTGCAGAAGCCTTTGAAAAATATATATCCAACGGAAAACCGGCATATGTAAAAAGAGATTCATTGACCCCAGAAAAAGGGATACAGACCATACGGGAGGCAGGGGGAATACCAGTGCTGGCTCATCCCATTTATTTGCGGCTTGATTGGGGGAAGCTTGATGAACTTCTTTCAAAATTGGTTTCGGCAGGACTTATGGGGATTGAAGCATATTATGTGGATAACTCTCAGGAAGACACGGGAAACCTTTTGAATCTCGCAATAAAGCACAAGATTGTTGCTACAGGAGGGAGCGATTTTCACGGCAGCTTTAAACCCGATATAAAAATTGGCAGCGGCAGGGGTAATTTAAAAGTTCCCTACGAGGCTCTTGAAAGGTTGAAAGCCCTTGCCTGATTTCGTTATGAAGCCTATGCAGTAAGTCATAAATCCCATACCTTTGCATAAGAATATACAGAGCGGGATCATATGGAGTAAACGGGCAGCAAACAAGAAAAGCAGCAGGGTACTTGACAGAAAGAATAGAAATGTTATAATAATAAACCCGAGTTTGACACTTAATAAGAAAAAAAGCCCCCTAAACCGCATTTAAATAGACGGTTTGCGGGCTTTGTTGTTTGCCATAAAAGTGTAGCACAATTTTCATTTTTTGGATAATGCTAAAATATTTTTTATCTCACTG
>JAAYTO010000250.1 GCA_012523755.1 Clostridium sp.
AATTAAAGAACTGTTGTAAGGATATTTTGTTTGGCATTATTATACCCCTGAAACTATTATTTTATAAGTAACATTATACTACATTTTAGAGGTTAATTCAACCAAATTTGCGGAAGAGCCCGGATGTACCCGAAATATGCAGAAGCAATGTAACGGTACTCATGATGCTTTGAATAATTATGTTCGGGTTGAAAATTACTTCTATATAAAGCATTTTTCCCAATACCCCCAGGGACGTTTTTGTAAATATTGCTGCGAGTAAACTTGCAAAGAATGTACTTACAACGCCAATAATAAACAACTCAGAAAATACAATGAATGTTATTTTCCCAGAACATAACCCCATTGCCTTGAGCATACCCAAATAATTTTTTTTCTTGCTCACGTTAAAATATGTAAGAATAACCACATTCATAATTATAGCGAAGCAGATAATAAAAGAAGCTAAAGCAAATATACTTTTTAGAACCAGATTAATTTTATTTAAATACATATAAAACTCGCAGGTACTACTGTACTCTCCTTCAATTCCTAAAATTGATTGAAGCTTGTCATGTACATTTTTAACATTACTGAATCCCTTGACGTTGATAATGATTTCGTCATAGTCCGATAAATTAAAGGACTTGGATGAGCTGATTAAAATATGGGACGAATCAATTCTTGATTTTATTTTGAAAAATTCTGATGACATTATTCCCACCAGGTAATAATCCTTAAATAGATATAAAGGGTTGTTTCCTTCTACGTCATAAATCAGCATACTAATTTTAGAACCTATCATTTGTTCCATGTCTTCTTTTAAAAGACCGTATTTGTTTAGCAGTATCTCCGATAAAATAACTTGATTTTCATCATCAAACTCTTTTCCAAAGAGGAAAGCATTCTTACTTTTTATTGTATTAATAAGCTCTTGAATTTCGTTGTTTGAAACCGAACGATAACTTTTAGAATATTTATCGATGCTGATGTACTGGCCAATTATCCTGTCGTGTATGGAATTCTTATTCGGACTATATTCCTTGTCCTCTGCCATTAATTTTGTAAATTCAAATAAAAAAGCGTATTCATCCGTTTCGGGAATAAAATCTATGAGTTCCTCTGGTGAAACTTCACTAAACACAGTAATATCTAAAATACCTTCAATATTGGACAATTCATCCTTCAAAAATGTTTCCTTTTTACCGGATAACTGTTCTGTCGGTATCCTAATATAACATCCGGAAATTTCTTTTTCATAAAGAGCAGAAATTTCAGAATTAAGAAATAATATATACGAAAAAGAGCAAATTCCAATAAAACTTACAATTAAAAACGATATTGCTATTTGAAACGATACCGCTTTTTTTCTAATGATATTATATGATGCCAGTTTTATGCACTCTTTTATACTCACTCAATATTCCCCTCACATTAGTTTTCGCTGTTTACAATTTGAACCACACTTAATTTGTCAATTTCGTTTATCATTACCCTCCAGGGTATTAACAACAATATGTTCGATAGGATCAAAGTTATGAGGATGGATTTAACCTCATACAGATAACCGCCCACATCTTCCGGGAAAAGTGTTGTCAATAAATTTGAAGAGTAGTTGTTAAATATATATCCTATGATACTGCCAAACAAAACTGAGGAAATTATAACAACCTCAAAAACTGACATATACAAAAGGGTTATGCTGTTTATAGACATACCCATAGCCCTCAATATCCCGATTAATTTGATTCTGGATTGGATTATCATCCGCAATATATTACACATAATACCTATGACCGCCAAAAGCAGTAATAAAGAAATTACATAAAGCGTTCCCTGTATTAAACTTTTAGAAAACAACAGTTCTTCCAGCTGCTTTATTGGATAAACATACATACCCATATTTTCTAATTCCTTTTTTATTTTCAAGTACTCATCGAAATACTTAAGGGTAAGTGCCCCGGAGCATCTGTTGTTATATTCGGTTATTTTCAGCATTTCCTCCCCACATTCGAAGGGAAGTAAAAAATCACCGGAAACAACATCGTCGGCAAAAATACCTTTTACGAAGAAAGTGAAGGGTTCTTTAATATTTTCGGAAGAAAACAGAATTTTGTCCCCGATAGTAATTTCCAGCTCTTGAGAAGTTTTTCGACTTATCCATATAAAGTAATTACCTTTACTGTCTTTTGTATTGTCTTTAAAACTCCAATTTCCACCCTCTAAAATAAATCCGTCTTCAAGATTACTTTCCAAAATATAATTGTTGTCTTGAAAGAATACCACACTTCCCCTCTTATCAACGGATACATTGCCGTGACCCGTACTTAGTACAGCACCTCTCATAATAATATTTTCTGCATCATACTCTATATGCACATTATAAACATTTTTCTCTAATATTTTATTTAGGTGGGCATACTTTATATTGCTTAAATTCAGGCGGATATCTTCCTTCGAGAAAACTTCATCCGCTCTTTTGTAAATCATATTCGGTATAGATATTGACAGGGAAACGGTCAATAACGCAACTGAGAAAATTGCGGTTAAAAGCAAGAAGGCAAATATTAAGTATTTTATATTTATTTTAAATTCTTGCTTAATAAGGGACAAAATATTATAGAGTCTTATCTGAAATCACCTGACCGTCCTTCAAAGTAATAATTCGATCTGCCATTTTGGCATCTTCCATGTTGTGGGTAACCAAAACAACAGTTTTGCCTTCTTGAGCCAGCTTTTTTAATAATTCCATAACAACTTTACCATTAACCGAATCCAAGTTGCCACAAGGTTCATCAGCCAATATAATACTTGGTGAATTGACCAAGGCACGGGCAATACAAACCCTCTGTTTTTCCCCTCCAGATAATTGTGCAGCATAGTTTTTTTCTTTTCCGAGCATATCCACTTTAAAAAGAGCATTTAGAATCTTTTCTTTTCGCTCTTTTGCAGGGATGTTTGCAATCAGAAGAGGGATTTCTACATTTTTATAAACAGAATATGAAGGTTCTAAATGAAAAGATTGAAAAACAAATCCAATCTCTTTGTTCCTGTATTGGTCTAATTGTTTTTTTGTCAAACAGTCCAATCTTTTATTATTTACTGTGACGCTTCCAAAAGTGGGTTTGTCAAGAGTTCCCAGAATATTCAAAAGCGTTGATTTTCCACTTCCCGACCTTCCCACAATTGCCAAAAACTCACCTTTTTTTATAGAAAAGCTGATTTCTTTTAATGCAGTAAAAGAGTTATTACTGCTATAATATATTTTTGTTAACGAATCTGCTTTTATCACATTAACCCCGCCTAATCTACCGCAATATAATCTTGATTCATAAAGCTAATAGTTTCCTCTTTTGGATAGTAAATAAGTCTAGCCCAATGTCCAAACGATTCGATGGTCTGAATTGATAGGTTGTTATCTGTATAGCTGTATTCAATTCCGTTTAAATACCTTTCGCCAATTTGCTTTAAATCCTCTTCTGAAAATTCAATACTTCTGAAATAATAAGATACTACTTTATTTGCAATTTCATCGGACGTAAAATTGCCAAATTTCAAATTATTGAAATCTACTACTTCAATATAACCTTTTGTAACATTTCCTCTTAAGTAATATTTTGCTTTTCTTACGCCTTTATTATGATTGTTTCCAGATAATAATATGAATGCAGTCACAACTAATAACAAAAGTGTTGACAAACCAATAAGCAAAACTTTTTTCACAGAAAACCCCCTTGAAATAATGTTTAGCAATGCAAACCAAAAACAACACTCGCTTTATTTCTATAACTGGAATTCTACAATATAACAAAAGATATGTAAATACATACCGCAATAAATAATTAATTACGACAAAAAACCACATATTTTTCTTCGCGTTTTTTCGCACTCCGATCAACTTATTGTAATAATAGTAAATAGCAAAAAAAGAGAGGGAATTGACCGTGGAATTATCGCCAGAAAACTTGTAACATCACTTATAAATCAAATTCAAAGATATTCCCTCTTTTTGCTTAATTACTTGCGAAAAATGGATGAGGATGACTATTCTATGCCGCTTGAAGTAAAAGGCATTGAATGCATTGAAAAAAGTTTGAATAAGATTTTTAACGAATGTCTTTCAGCATAGTTTTGTTAGTCGTTAGTATAATTATCTCAGGCATAGTCATTGGATCGGGAATGAGTGCAAATACCAAAACTGAAATGTATATTCTAAATATCAGTGTACTTGCTTTTTTTTTACATCTTGACTTTTTTTGTTAATGATATATAATAAAAACCTAATATTTTTTTGGGAGATGATGTTTTGAGGTCAAAAAGAATTCTAACTTTCTTGATGGTAACATTATTGGTATTTTCATTGAGTGCCTGTAACAGTAAACTTGCTCTATTTATTAATGCCAAGACCGGCGATAGCTATAAGTGCCACATAGTAGTTAATCAAACCACCAATATGGAATACGGGGATGAAACAGGTACAAGTACTCAAAATATGGTCACTGACTTTATTATTGCAGTTGACGATGTGGATTCTGAGGGGAATCTGACAATGAACTATAAATATGATGCCCTAAGCATTGAAACCGAAGAAAACGGCAACAAGGAAACCTTTGACTCTAAAAATGCTGATGCTGATGATCCTGTTTCAAAACTGTACAATAGCATTATAGGTAAGGGCTTTTTAGTTAAAATGACTAAATTTGGCGAGGTTAAGGAAATTAGCGGGATTGATGAGTTCTTAGGTTCAATGTTAGACTCCATGGGTATAGATGAAGATGAAAGTACTCAAGCACTTATGGAACAGATGAAAGCAAGCTTGAGAGAAAGTTTTGGAGAGGATGCTTTAAAATCAAGCATTGAACAGTCAACCAGAGTTTTCCCTGAAACCGAGAATATTAAAGTGGGTGACAGCTGGACTATTGAAAATAGTTTTAAGTCTATTGTGAATTTAAATATGGAGGCCACTTACACTCTTGAAAAGATTGAGGAAAAGATTGCTCATATTTCTGTAAAATCCGATTTTGAGGTGGACGATGGCAAATCCATTAATTACATGGGAGTGGAAATGCTTGCTGATTTAAGCGGTAAAATGACAGGAAACATAAAAGTTAATATTAATAACGGATTATTATCTGAAGGAGAATTAAATCAGGAGGTTACAGGAAAGATGAGCCTTGTGATGCCGGCAATGGATGGTGGCGAAAGTCAGACGATAGAATTACCAATAAACATAACTTCAAAGGCTACTTATACAACAACTAAAATGTAATATTAAGTGGCTTATTTAATGAGTCAGCAGGAACGATGAAGGATTTCTGCTGACTTTTAATTAGTGGGATTTCACGAAGTGAAATGACCAAAAAGCGAATGGGCTTGATGTCCATGAACCTTTGTTTTGCTTAGGTTATTGGTTTAATACAATATGGTTCAGAAAACTATAGTGTGACCAACTAAAAAAACATAGATCGACGCATTTTATAAATGGGGGGTATTTGTGGAATTTTACTTTTGTTATCAAATTTATATTTGGTAATCAAGTTCCTACATTACAGTAGATTTCCTTAAAATGGATCGGCGTTCTTTCGTCGGTTCATTTTTTATTGACTAGGTCATTGATTTAATACAATATTAATTGTACAAGAAAGTGCATTAGTTCTTTCTTTACCTTTATTATAAGGAAAAGGCACAGTCTGATGACCATGCCCCCTAAAAATCAAATAAAATTATTTACCAGGCTCTATTCCGTATAGTGGCCGCATTATAGGTTCTACTCCGTATAGTGGTTCTGCTATGGGGTCAATACCGTATAATGGTTGTGCTATGGGATCGATACCGTATAATGGTTGTGGATTCGGTTTGACACCATACTTCAAGACGACTTCTCCAGGTAGTGAAGGTTTGAATGAGTAATTTTTCTGGCATGCAATACGAAAACTGGATCCTCCTGTCATTTCCATAAGCTCTTCATCTGTCAATTCCTTGCCAATACTTAATTTTTCTTTATCCGACATGATTCCACCTCCTTTACAATTAATTTCATATACTATTCTCCTCAAAAAAGTTTAAGCCTAAAATCGAAGCTTCTCGACAGTAAAGCGTTATATTTTTTGAGAAGAGATAGTTCTTATTTATGTATCAGGGTATTTCACACGTGCTGCCACATTTTATAATAGCACCCTTCTTTGCTTATAAGTTCTTCATGGGAACCGGCTTCTGCAACCTCACCCTTTTCGAGAACATATATATGGTCACAGTCTATAACCGTACTTAACCTGTGAGCTATTATAATAACGGTGGTATCGGCTCCAAACTGATCCAGTGCCTTCTTGATATGGCCTTCGCTAATGCTGTCCAAATTGCTTGTGGCTTCGTCGAGTATCAAAATGTCCGGTTTTTTAAGTATAGCCCTTGCTATTGCAAGCCTTTGCTTTTGACCCTCGGAAAGGTTTGCACCGTTTTCGTGTAAAAAGGTATCGTATTTCTGCGGCAGTTCATCAATAAAATCATAGGCATTGGCTATTTTGCAGGCATTTTCCATTTCATTCGTATCAATGCTTTCGTTGCCCAGACAAAGGTTTTCCTTGACTGTACCGCTGAAAATAAAAACCTGCTGTGAAACAAAGGCTATTTTGTTTCGTATTAAGTCCAAGGATATACCCTTTAAACTGTGTCCATTTATTAAAATTTCTCCTTTTCTAGGGCTGTAAAACTTCATTAAAAGCTTTACCAATGTGGTTTTTCCGGAACCGCTTTCTCCTACAATGGCTGTTTTTTTCCCCTGAGGAATGCACATATTGATGTTCTTTAAAACAGGTTTTCTTGTTCCGTAACGAAAATCCACATTTCTAAATTCTATGTCCCCCCTTAATGACGTAATGGAGCTGTTGCTCTCTTGCCATAACTCGTTTTCCGTTTTGAGTTCGAGTATTTCTCCAAGCCTGTTGGAAGCCACAACGGCTGTTTGAATCAACGGTTGAAGATCAATTAAGTTTCTGACCGGTGAGAGAAAGTATGTAAGAAGTGCATTAAATGCGAGCAATTGACCGGGGCTCATGTTTCCGGTGATAACATTGTATGCACCTGCCCAGAGTATAACAATTCCGCCCAGACCGGCAACGAAACCTGTGATTGAGGCAAGGTTTATTTGAAGCATACTCTCCTTAAAAGAACTTTGCATCAGCCCTTCAAGTTTCTTTTCTGTGCTCCTTTCGGTTTGCTCCTCGGCACGGAAGGATTTGACGGTTTCCATTCCCTTTATGGATTCCACCAGTGCGGAGGTTAACTTTGCGTTATCCTCCATTATTATTCTGTTGGCGTTTTTAATCGGTTTGTTAAATATGGCAACAATTATTCCATAAAGCAAAATTACAATAAAAGATATATAAAACAGGAAGGAGTTTTGCATATATAGCAAAATTCCACCAGCTAAAGCCATAATTGTGTCAATCATTATGGTAAGGGTGGCACCAGAGATTGCCTGACGTATTTTTGAAGCATCAAGAAACCTGGAAATTATCTCTCCGACCTTTCTGGAATCGAAAAAACTCATGGGAAGCTTCAAAACATGGGAATAATATTCCATCATTATTGCCCGGTCAATGCTGATACTGAGTTTGGTGAGAAGATAGTTCCTGAAATAATTGAGAAGAATCTGAAATACGAACATTGACGAAAACCCTATTGAAATAACCAGAAGATCATGAAGCTTTTCGAATTTTATAATATCGTCAAAAAGAAATTTAATATAAAAGGAGCCGGCAATCCCAAGACCGGTATATATTAAAGAGGCAAAAAATATTTTCAAAAGAGAACCCTTCAAGGGCTTTAGAAAGCCTGTGAATTTTAAGAGCATATTTTGTGTAAGATTTCCTTTTTGAAAGCTTTCACCGGGTTCGAGCAAAATGATACCGCCAGTCCATATCGAGTTGAAAAACTCAATACCGTATTTGACAATTCCCTTGTCAGGGTCGGCGGCAATAATCACGCCATTTTTAATTGAATAAATCACCACAAAATGTGTGAGTTTATTATCCACAATCACATTTGCTATGGCGGGAAGCTTAAAACTGGTGTGAAGGTCTTCTTTCGATGCTTTAAAACCCTTTGCAGAAAACCCCAACTGCTTTGCAGCATGAATCAAGCCATAGGCATTTGCACCTTGGGTATCAGTACCGGACATCTCCCGTATTTTTGTCAGGGAAATTTTAAGCCCGTAATACCGGGCAACACTTGCCAAACAAGCAGCACCACAGTCTGTTACGTCATATTGCCTCACGCATACATACTTTTTTGACCATCGATCAAACATTATCCCACCCCTAAGAGGCATCTGTCAAAATATCATACAGGTCTTTGCTTACGGACTCAAAGCTT
Organism: Clostridium sp.; assembly: GCA_012523755.1. Lineage (GTDB taxonomy): Bacteria > Bacillota > Clostridia > Acetivibrionales > Acetivibrionaceae > Hungateiclostridium. Next base: position 8,353 of record JAAYTO010000250.1, read on the forward strand.
TTGTATTTTGATCTTCCTTCCTCAAGAACCTTCAGTGCTTCTTCGTTTCTCCCGTTTTCATAAAGCAAAACTGCCAGATCGTAATAGGGGTCTGTGAAGCTTTCGTCGGACAGAGCAATTGCCTTCCGCAAATACTCTACTCCTTTGTCTATTTCTCCGAGCCTTCCTAAAGACAGACCCATTCCTTTGTTTGCATATGCACTGTCCGGATTGATTTTCAGTGCTTCTTCATTGGCTTTTTTGGCATCAAGATAGTTGCCCAGCATAAAGCTTACATAGCCGTAAAACTCAAACAGCCCGATATCGTTACATCCCATTTCAATGGCTTTTGACAGCAGTATTTCGCTTAGCTGCAGATTGCCGTTATCAGCAAATTTTCTTGCTTTTGACATTATTATATCCATGTCGTCAATTTTCTCCAGCTGTTCTCGGGCAGTACTTATGGCAACATTATATGAACAGTATTTGTTTTCGGAATAGACACTTCCTTCCATGGTCAACCTTGTGTTGGAACAGCCTCCGAGACACCGGTTTCCGAAAACACATTTTTTGCACAGCCCTGAAAGCTTATCCTTTGTCATTTTTCTGTTCCAACTGAAGCTGTCGGGGTTTGACCATATTTCCTTGATGGGAGTTGTTTTGGCGTTTCCTTCAATAAAGCTTTTATCTCTGACCGATGTACAGCCTAAGATATCACCGTTATGCAGGATACCAAGGCTGTATTTGCCGGCACCGCATCCAGACCAGTTGTAATCTCCGCCGCGTTTGCCCAAGCTGTTTTTTCTTACTTCTATTTCTTTTAAGTTAAAATACCCGATACAATCAGCAAGCTGAATATCTATGTTGAAACCATTCTTTACAGTCTGATAGGAAAAGTCTATTACCTCATTAATGTGGTATGGCTGGGCTACAAGATCACTGTTTTTAGCCATGTTGCCCATGGGAAGTCCCAGTTGAAGCTGCCAGCCGCGAACTCCTTTTTCAATTAAAATATCTCTTAGCTGCGGAAGCTCTGCTATATTTCTGTTGTTTATTGTTGTGATGACAGAGCAGTGAATCTTTCTGGTTTTCAAGATGTCGAAAGCATGCATTATACGCTTAAAGGAGCCTTTCTTGCGAATAAAATCATGGGTTTCCTCAAGCCCGTCTATACTGATGGCAATTGTGTTGATTCCTGCCTTTACAGCACGGTCAGCGATTTCTTCGCTCATCAGCCATCCGTTGCTTATCATGTTTGGGATGATTCCATTTTCATTAAGCCTTTTGGCTATCAGATCCCAATCCTTCCTCGTTGTGGGTTCACCACCGGAAAGGGTTATCCACTGAAAGCCCAATTCCCCTAAATCATCACAAAGCTTTAAAGCTTCCTCGGTAGTAAGCTCTCCTTCTAGAGCGTTTTCACAACTGGAACCGCAGTGCTTGCAACGCATGTTGCACCCCATGGTGATTTCCCACACAGCAGTAATCGGATTATTCATAGTTTTTCATCCTCCTTAACCCCAGATTGATACGTGAAATAAATTATTATAGTTGTACTGAAAATTTAACTGGTAATAGAGCAGGAAAGATAGGTTTATAAGTGTTGCTTATCAAACAAAATGTATTAAAAGATATTGGTTTTTCACTATTTAATTAAGAGTGATTTTGTAATTTAATTTTATACTAATTGTTGTTACAAGTCAATGAGGTTCATGAGGTAGGACACGGTAAAAGCATGAACCCATCTCCTGCCAATACTCTCACAAGAGAGTTTTTTAAAATGCCATTTCAGCATTTAATATTCAGGCAAGAAAATCATTTTTTAAGAAATGCCCCCGGGATTACTAAGATATGGCGTGTG
>JAAYTO010000251.1 GCA_012523755.1 Clostridium sp.
TAATGCATAACCAGCCAAACTTTCCAGAAAGAAGTTCACTAAATTAAAAGTATGAGGATTTCACATTGACCTTCAAAGCAAGTAAACCAATAAAATAACAGGATGAAGAGATCATTGCCAACTTTTACTTGACACAAACAAGCATTAAGTGTGATTTGATATTGTATTTTGAATATGATAAAATTTTATTAGTAGACAAACTATGCGATTTGCAATAACAACAAAAGCTGTGCTTTCCAGTGCCACTTCGTATTATTTCTTAACACCATGGTTTGGTTTCTTTTTTGCGAACAAAAACAGAGAAAAGAAAAGTTTTTAAGGGGTGTATTAATTATGAAGAAAGTCTTTGGTCGAGTATTGTCTCTTCTGACAACGATTGCAATGGTATGTTCGGTTCTATTGGTCATGCCTGTTTCAGTTCAGGCTGCAAGCTCCTTCCCCGTAAATGTTGAAGCAGAAGATTGCAGTCTTGGAAACGGTGCTGCTATTGCCACCAATGTCTACGGAACTGAGTATCCCGGATACTCCGGTGAAGGATTTGTATGGGTATCCAATTCCGGTACAATAACGTTAGAGGTTACAGTTCCTGAAAATGCCATGTATGAGCTTAAAACAAAATGTTGGATGTATCTTGGTGAAGAGGGTGAATCTAGGCTTCAGGCTATCAGCATCAACGGCCAGCCCAAAGGGGAGTTCTTTATTCCCAACAAAGGAAAATGGATTGATTTCAGTTTCGGCTACTTCTTCCTTGAAGCAGGCAAAACAATAATCGAGATTGGTTCTTCCGGCAGTTGGGGCTTTATTCTGTATGATACAATAACCTTTGACTATGCCGATATGCCTGATCATAACATTGATCCGACTCCCTGTGATCCCAAAGCAACTGTGGAAACCAAAGCCCTTATGAAGTATCTTACCGAAGTATACGGAAAATACGTTATTTCAGGACAACAGGAAATTTACGGCAGTGGAAACGACGGCAATTACGAACTGGAATTTGATTATATTTATGATAAAACCGGCAAATATCCCGCAATCAGAGGTTTTGATTTTATGAATTATAATCCTCTGTACGGATGGGAAGACGGTACCACAGACCGTGTTATAGAGTGGGTTAAAGAACGGGGCGGTATCGCAACAGCATGCTGGCATATTAATATCCCCGCTGATTTTACAAGCTATACCCCCGGTGATGAACTGGATTGGACATATTGTACATATAAACCGACAAAAAGTTTTAACACAGCCAATTGTCTTGATAAAACAACAAAGGAACATGCTTATCTGATGCTTGCTATTGAAGATCTTGCCGAGCAACTCCTCATCCTTCAGGAGGAAAACATTCCTGTACTTTTCCGTCCTTTCCATGAAGCAGAAGGCTACAACAATACTGACGGTTCCGGTGCATGGTTCTGGTGGGGTTCCGGAGGTGCAGAAGTTTTCAAGGATCTCTGGAAGCTTCTTTACACAACCCTGACCGAAGAATATGGTCTTCATAATTTAATATGGGAAGTAAACCTTTATACCTATGCAAATTCCTTTGAATGGTATCCCGGAGATGAGTATGTGGATATTGTTGCCTATGATAAATATGAAGGCTCACCCTACAGATGGGGTACAAGTGCTGCATCAACAATATTTCTCGCTCTGGTAAATTACACAAACGATACCAAAATGGTTGCAATGACTGAAAATGACGTTATACCTGACATTCAGAATATAGTTAATGAGGAAGCTTGGTGGCTGTATTTCTGCCCATGGTACGGTGATTTTATTCTTAGTCCTAACAATAATGACCCAAAGCTTTTAAACACCATCTACAACAGTGAATATGTAATCACTCTGGATGAACTTCCTGAAAACCTTTACGAATACGAAGATTCACCGATTTTTACTTATGGTGATTTGGATGGAGACAACGAAATCACTTCAACCGATCTTACTTTATTGAAAAGATACATCCTTAGAAAATTAAAAAAACTTGGTGTTCCGGAAGAAGCAGCAGATTTGGACGGAGACGGCGAAATCACTTCAACCGATCTTACTTTATTGAAAAGATATATCCTTAGAAAAATCAGAGAGTTTCCGGTTGCTCAAAAATAATTGACTCAACCATACTATGTGCAGGAATTATCCTCTTATGTAAACTGTCTGGAGGTATGCCTGCACATTTTTCGTCTTCCCATTCATTCACTACCTCTATTGATTCTAAAACTGATTCTTTTGAAACATCGGCAATCCCATTATAATCCAGATTGTACGCCATGGATTCTACCATGCTTTTCTTTTTTTTCTTGAGTTCTTCTATATTTCAAAAATCCTAAGCTTTTTCCCTTGTAGGATATTTATCGTCAAAATTATTCTTTCCATAAGCATCGTCTATAAATATGTAACCACCTTTTTTAGCTGCTCCTGGCACAAAAATAACCCCACCGTCAGTTTATAACATCGTCAGGATGACATCGAACGAAGAGACCGTCCCCTGTTTTATGATACTCTGTTTATCAGTACAACAGCTGTATATCTGAAATGCATATATCATTATATTTTGTACCCGGTTCAGTATCCATTAGAACCATTTTTACCTGTTTTGTAACTACAGGTTTTTCAAAATAAAACACGTCTGAATATGCTGTTGAATCAGTGTAGCCGTCCAGTTCATAAAAGGTTTCCATAATTTTTAAATCAAACTCTTTTTATTCATCGTCAAATATCAGCTTTATTCTCTTGACCTTTCCATTGTTTTCATAGGACTCAAGAGATTTGAAATATCCGTTTGCAATTGCAAAACCATATAATTCCTGATTTTTATCAAGGTTTATTGTAACATATTGTCCAACGGATCCGTTGGTGTTTTCCGGAACCCACGCAGTCTTATAATTATTATCCAATATATTTTTTATATAATAAGTTCCGGAAGAATCCGTCAATTCCGAAGATGCTTCTATGCTTCTAATATAATTTTCATTTCCAAACGTAATTTTTTCAATCGTACAGCCAAAGTTACTCTCCGGATTGATTACCCCTTCGGCAACAAACCTGTATAATGGATCATAAGTACCGGTGAACTCCATACAAGAGCCGCGATATACATAACCTGTTATAATCAATTGTTTACCCTGCACATTCTTGATATTGCAAATAACAGCTGATGGTTTGGGTTCACCTGAAGCTATTGGAAAATGCCATTTTTTACTTTCTTTATCATAGTATTCCCCATAATTGGATTCAGTAATTTTCTTTTCATCAACGGCTACACCCAAAAGACCTGTTGTTATCTTGTTGACATCTGAATTTGTAACAACTAAACTATGTTCAATTTGCTCATATGATATACCTGGAAGCTTGTTAAAAAAACTGTCCAGAAGATAACTATAGAACCAATTAAATAAATCATTATTGGCTATATCCTTTGAAAGAAATTCCTGATGAGCATCGGTTCTGTTCCAAAATCCTGGAATTACCTGTTCAAGCATTTCAATTTGCTCATCTGTAAGGTTATTTTCGCTTGAAATGTCATTTCCGCCTGAAGTAGTATTTCCGCCTGAAATATCAGGAGTGTTTAGATTACCATTAACAATTGGAGCTTTATTTCCCCCTTTATTACCACACCCTGCCAGTAAGCTAATTGTTGTAATTATAATAAAAATTAAAACTATTTTATTTTTCATATGTAAAACTCCTTCTTTACATTTTGTATCATTTTATCATATTTATATAAAAAAATAAAACACCTGCTATACGGGTTATCACGGTAGAAGCACGAACCCGCCCCCACATTCTGACTTTACTTGAATCCTTTGTTAAAAATAATTTTCTTTACAATAAAAATGCGGATCCACGTTATGACTTTGGTCTTTATAAATACAATAGGGGAAACATTCAAAATAGAAGCATTTTGAAAGAAAGGTTAAAGAATCTATATCTTTTTGAGTACATTGTTTTATATTGACCTTTCCAATATTCAAGTATGCATGAACATCATTAACTAATGCATCGATATCCTTGTCTTCTCTTAGTTTCTTAGGCATAGCCTTATACATTTCCGATATAAGTAATCTCAAATCTTATTCTTTATACTTTTTTATCAATTCCCTAAGCTCTGACACTAACATTACTTATTTATCCCTTCAAACATTTAATGCTTGTTTTTTGTAAAATTTGGGACTTGGTGCTTTTACCACAAAAAACTCAAGCACATCATCATGTTGATTCGACACATTCATTTTTGTATTATAAGGAATGGTCAGAATACTGCCTGCCGGATAAGTATGTTCCTCTTGCTCATCAAGTTTTAAAGTAATAATCCCCTTTATGACAAGCATGTAAACATTTGAGTTTGAAAAATGCTCCGGCAGAGAATCACCTTTTGTCAGCACCATATGATTAATATTGACATTCTCATCGTCAATGATTCTTTCAATAATTTTTGTATTCACCTGCTGAAACATATATTTGTTTTCAATCATACTAAAAAGCCCCCTTCTTCAGTAATAAAACTTATCTTGCGGCTACCAAAACACATGCCTGTACCGTCTCTAAGCCAAGTTTTTTTGCCAGTTCAAGCACCTCACTATCATGGGTACCCGGCTGAAACCAGATATATTTAATCCCCAACTTTGCTGCCTCTTCAATGACAGGCTTCGCCCGTTTTGGGGAAACGACCATGTCGATAACATCAGGCAATTTGGGAAGTGATGACAAATCCTTGTAGCAAGGATCACCTTCTACAGTATCATATAACGGATTTACTGCATATACCTCATATCCCTTGCTTTTTAGCTTTTTATATATCATGTTTCCGTACTTATCAGGATTCTGATTGGCACCGACAACTGCCCACACCTTTTTTTCCAGCATTAATTCCTCGAGCATAAGAATGCCTCCTGTTCGTATTTAATATATACCGCTTTAATATAGTTTACCACATAAGAATTTCCTCAAACCAAAATCTTTCAAATTATATTCATCGGTGAAGCCTCAACCATCCCGGTTGCATTAGATAAAGTGTGAATAAAACGTCCCCATACCTGAACAGATGAAATTCCTCACTTAACCACATTCAGGTTCTTTTACTGTTAACACTATAGATTTTACCAAACCGCATATTCAGATGATCATACTTATTTTATTGTGTTAAGACAGTTTCTTACTTTGAACCAGTACATAGAATATGCACATAATAATAGGACTATGGCGGTCAAACTCAGATCATTCACAAAAGACATAATGAAAGCAAGTGTAGCCCTTGTACCATATATTTCTGCCGTAATTCCCCCTGCAATAATCTTTAAAGAAAACATGTAATTTTCAATAAAATTTACTACTACAGGAATTATGAAAATAGAAATATATGAACTAATGCAAAGTAGACTACCAAAGCCAAAGGTAGATACTGAACCCGTCTTCAGCTTATTAGAAAAGATAATATAAAATACTGCGAAAATAACTGTTGTCAAAACCGCAACTATAACATATCCCCAATTAATATAAAATTCGTAAGGGTAATTAAGGATGTTTGCAACTATCTCCACAAACGGCTTTTGCACAAGTGTTATAAAAAGAGAAAGAGTAAAATATAAAAGCTGCAGTATAAGAGAAATGTTTAGAAGTGTTTGTATCGACCTAACCCCTTTATTATCGTTTTGTACCATCACAAAATCCTCCCTTTATAAATATAAATAATTTGTTCTATTATTTCTATTTAACGACAATCCTGCATAATGATATTATCATACCATATTTATATCCATATTTCTATTGTTCCCCGGAGCCGAATATTACTATTAATTCACCATTTTCTGCATCTATATAAGCTGTAAAATCAATTCTCCCACTGTTCATCATTTAAAAAAAGCATAATGGAAGATACAATGCTTGTATTCAATAAATTTTTGAAAATTAAAGTCAAGCTATCCATCCCTTTCCCCCTTTTTATCCAACAATTCTCTCAGCTCCTTTATTTCATCCCTGGTCAGATTTTCGTTCTTAATCAAAGAAGCCATAAATTCTTTTACTGAGCCGTTAAATATTTTATTTATAAAATCCCTGTTTTCTTTCTTAATGCACTCATCTTTTGAAATTACCGCATAATATATATAGGATCTGCCTTCTACACGATAACCCGCCACACCTTTTTTAACCAGCCTTGAGAGCAGAGTTCTTACGGTTCTGTCACTCCAACCAGTATCTTCTAAAGCCTGTGCAACTTCGGATGCCAGCAGTTCTTTGCCCTCCCATAATACTTCCATCACTTTCCACTCGGCTGTTGATATCTTTTGTTTCAAAATAACCACCCCATAACCTATTATAGTTGTAATACTTAAGATAGTATTACAACTGTAATAGATAAAAGTCAAGAGGCTTTTTTTATCCCTTTCTTTATCAAATGTACTATAAAAAGCAGAAGGGGCAGAATAAATCCATTCGTGGTGGCGTAGGGCATCCAAACAAGATTAACCCAATTTATCTGATATATGTCATCGGGAAAAACAATCTCTGACATCACCAATATGATAAGCCCCATGGGAATAACAATTTTCTTATGATCCTTCAATCCAAGAAGCTGCGAAAGACCCAACACAGCTGCATAGAAAACCAGGGTACCCATCATGAACTGTGTAATGATCCAGGTGCCGGCAACAATAAATTCAAGCCTTGTAAATATGATGCCAAGCCTTATTTCTTTGGCAAGCAGATATGTCGGATACTTCAAAATGGCGGTAATTTTACCTCCCAGAACCAGTACTGACATTAGGATTGTTATGAAGGTGATGAAGCCTGCAAACAAAAAACCTTTAAATATCGATTTTTTAGCTTCTGAAAGATTATCTATGTTCGCCGGATATATCATCATCAAAAGGACAACAGGGAATATTATAAAGCATGACAAAACGTATGAACCTTTAAATACAGGAGCCATACCATTTTCTAAAACCGGTTGCAGGTTTTCAAATTTTATATTAGGAGAAACAAGAACTACCGTCAAAACCGACAGAACCAAAACAAAAAGTATATATAGTTCGGAAGCCCGTGCAATTGTTTCTATTCCATATAATACGGCTATTACGACCGCTATCATAAACAACAGGTTTATAACATAGGGAGGTGTTTCGGGCATGGCTTGCGTTGCCACAAAATCACCGACATACCACGGCACATGATAGGCAAGAGTCAGACATATGGATATATAACTGACCGCAGCAATCGTGCCAATCCATCTTCCCAATATCTTTTTTATAATCTCAACAAATGTTAATCCGGGATACTGACTGCCCAAAAACCAACATATCCATATCACCGGCATACCAAGTATAGGAGTCAGCAATGCCGAAATCCATGCGTCTTGTTTAGCTATGGCCGCTATTGCGGAAGCAATAACGATAACCGAACCTCCAAAAGCTGCATTAGCGGTTAATGAAAAAAGCTGATAATTTGTAATTTTCATTTTTTCCATATTCCAAACCTCTCATTTTGTTATACTTTTCATGGTTTCTGCAAGCGGCGAATAAACCCAGGCAATAAAGTCTGAAGGGTTGGGTATTTCCACATCAAGGCTTTTAAATACCGCCAATACCGTGCCTGTCCCAAGCAATATACAAAAAATCCATAATTCCCTGTAAAGCCTTTGTTCCAGCATCTTCGGTATCTCTACAATACAAATCACAGTGCTGAACACCGATATCGCCAAAATAGACATTATAGCCATCTTACTCTTCCTCCTTCATAAAAAGTGGCTTCGTAATTTCTCCTAGTTGTTTGGTTTCCACTTCGACTGTAATATTAACCGGAAGGTTCGAAAATTTATCATTCCAATCGTCTTTGATTTTTTTCCATATTTTTGGATACTTTCTGTGTATTGCTTCCCCAAATCCAAAAACATCAGTTCTCAATTCTTTTTGCATTTTGTTCAAAGCTTTCTCGCACGATGATTTAACTTTGCCCGCAAACATTTCATTTAATATCTGTTTGTTTTCCTCAGAGATAATATCAAAACTTCCTTCCACACTTCTGATATTCTGCCGAATTTTGATTTTCACCTCAATAGCAGGTTTATTTTCTAATAAATATACTCTAGTGCTGGACTTGACCTTCGTGGTCATAGACGTAATTTTCACTTCGTCAAAGTATACATGTTCGACTGTGCTTTTAACATTACCGGTAATATAATTGTATCCCTTGCTTTCGTCCTCATCCAACCAGCCCACAAGCTTGTCATTGCTTAAAACACCGAGATTGGAATATTTCAACAATTTATATTCACCACTTTGTTTCAGGACTTCCGTAGATTTAGGACTAGTTTTATTTTGAGAAATCTCTATCCCCATAAGCACTGGATTTTTCCCGTCTGCCATAATGGAGCTGACCAATTCTATGATTCTGATGGTTTTTATGGGTGCCCATTCTTTTTCAGACATGTTGAGCGAATTATACATGTCAACTCCCGGTATCGTTTCTATAGGGGTTAATATGCCCAAAATTTCTTTAGCAGTTGCATTTCTGGCCACTACAAAATAATAATCGGTACGAAATTCATGGTTTCGTGCAAAATAATCCAGTACATTCTGTATACCTTCTTTTGCAACAGCCTCGCTAAATACCACCAATCTTAAATGTGAATCGTTTATTTTTCTTGATACTTGCGTCATAAACCTGCTGCTTACCTCAGCCATGTTGTTTACTTCTGTTGTATATACAACGATCGGGGACTCCATCGTCGCTTTATCAGAAGCTATGGCTCTCGGATTTATAATCTGCTTTGAAACCAAATATCCGTTTTCCGTTTTATCAATACCGATACATACCGTAATGCCAAGGGTATTTACTTCATGGCTGCTCCAGCACCCTGTAAAGAACAGGATTTGCAGAACCGTAAAAATAAATAAAAACCGTCTCAATTTCATATTCTACCTCAATTCCTGTTTTTCTTTCTGGCTTGAATTTACAGGATTGCTCTCGCCGGTTCTTGCCGCATCAGTCCCACTGATACCGATAGGTCTGTATTTCATTTTCCATAGCGGGAATCTGAAAAGGGTGTCTTGGCTTTCTCGCTTTACTTTTGGTGCAATGGGCGTTAAATAGGGAACCGTTACGGATTTTATTTTACAAAGATGAAGTATCAAGACAATAAGCCCCATTAATATGCCATACAATCCGAACACACCTGCCATCAGCATTAAAATAAACCTTACCAGCCTTATGGCATTGGACATTTCGTAATTGGGTACAGCAAAGCTCGATATGGCGGTAATTGAAACAACAATAACCATGGCCGCCGATATAATGCCTGCCTCTACCGCCGCTTGCCCCAGCACCAAAGCTCCCACTATGGAGACAGCGGATCCTATTGCCCTAGGCATCCTTATTCCGGCTTCCCTTAGAATTTCGAAGGTTATTTCCATGAGCAACGCCTCCATCAAAGCCGGAAAAGGGACTCCTTCACGCTGTGCCGCTATACTGATAAGCAGCGGAGTAGGAATAATTTCCTGGTGGAACAAGGTTAATGCTATATACGTTGCCGGCACCAAAAGGGTGAGAAAAAAGGCTAAAAGCCTTAAAAAACGCATCATGGAAGATATAATATAGTGATGATAATAATCCTCACTGGATTGAAGAAATTCTATCATGAGAGCAGGGGCTGTCAACACATAGGGCGTGCCGTCGACTAAAATTGCTACCCTACCCTCCAGCAAAGCCCCTGCAACCGAATCAGGCTTTTCGGAACTTAAAAAAGTCGGAAAAACAGAGTACCGGTCATCTTTAATCAGTTCTTCAATATATCCGCTTTCCAGTACACCGTCAATCTCAATTTTATTAAGCCTTGTCCTTATTTCCTGAACAATTTCATCTTGGGCTATTTTGTGAATGTACATCAGGCTTATTGTTGTTCTGGTTATACTGCCCGCACATAAGTATTCCACTTTTAAATCTTTGGATTTTATTCTTTTTCTGATAAGCAAAATATTGCTGTTTATTTTTTCTGTAAACCCGTCTTTAGGGCCTTTGATTACCGTTTGGGAAGAAGGCTCTTCCACTGACCGGCCTTCATCGGAACCTGCAGATACCGCAAGATATTTTTCGCAGCCATCAATTAAAAACACGGTATTGCCCGACAACAAATCGGTACAAAGAGTCTCGTAATCCAAACCTTCTTTTGCCTCTCTCACCCCGGAAAAATAGTCCATTAACCCATCAATATTTATGACAGATTTCCTGTCGGGACAATCGCATTTCAGTTTTTCCAGTTCTATTGACAAGCTGTTTATAGTGCTTCTATCCACCAAGCTTTTAATGTATATATTGGCACAAATTAAGCCTCTATTGTTTTCAAGTTTAAAATAATGAACTACAAGGTCACTGTCATGAGCAAAATCCTCTTTCAGCCTAGTTATATTTTTATTTATATCTTTACTTATAACAGAATCGGCTTCCCTTGTTTTTTTATCTTTTACAGTCGTTTTTTTAAAAAATTTCATTATAATTGCATAATCTCCCTACTGCTACCCTATATTTTCTCTCATAGTATTTTTACCAATACAATCAAATATATTCTAAAAGACTTTTGATTTCTGCAATAAACGGCGGAGGATACTCACTTTGCTCTTTTAAATCAGAGATAAGGCTTTGGGCATCAATCAAAGCTATCTCTTCTATCGTGCCGATTTTATTCATTGCCCATACCAACTGTTTCATAAAGCTGTTCTGCTCCTCGATTTCCTTTCCTTCTCCGACCTCCTGCCTCTCTCCAATCAAAGCCAAATATTTTTTTGCCCGGGTGGCTGCCACATAAAACAACCTCCTAGAGTCTTCCAATTCCCTCAACAGTTTTTGCTCATACAGCCTCCCATACTCGGGATTCGCATTTTCGTCGAATTCGTGATTTTCGTCAAGACCTAGAGCCACAAGTCCCTTCTGCTCCTCCGGAAAGAAAAGAGGCTTATTCCTTTTTGTTTGGGTACTAAGCGGTCTGTCCATATCCGGAAGCAATACCGCCTCAAATTCAAGTCCTTTGGAAGCATGAATCGTCAATATTTTCACCGCATCGCTGTCCTCATTGTCAAGGAAGGCCTCACTCCTTAGTCCTGAATGCTCTTTTAAAGTCTCAATGTAAGAAAGCAATTCCCTTGCACTGTATAATCCCTTTTTATCAAACTCTTCAACAATTCTTATGAGCTTTTCCATGTTCCTCAGCTTCTTTTCCCCCTGGGGCAAGGCTGTAAGTATCTCGTCATAGGCTGTTGCTTCAATGATTTTATTCATCATATCTATGCTGTTTAGAAAGCCCTCCATGGGAAGAAGACTGTCAAACACCGCTGCAGTTCTCTCCACCAGCCACCGCTCTTCTTCTGAAAGGGTCTTTGCAAAAGCTCTCATCAACTCCCTAAGGTCTTTTGTTTCCTGCTGTCTGATAAATAGCGAAAGAGAGAGCAGGAGGTCATCGGAAAATCCAAATATGGGCGAACGCAGCACTGTAAACAAAGCAAGCCTGTCATCGGGGCAAAACACCAGTTTGTACAGCGAAAGAAGATCCCCTACTTCCTGTCGTTCCCAAAAACCGATCCCCCCTATTACGCAGTAAGGAATACCGTCTTCTGTAAGGGAATTCTCTATCTCCGGAAGGGATGTCCTGTTCCTTAAAAGGATTGCTATATCCCTATATCCCAATCCTTCCCGGGTTAGCTTTCGGATAACACCCGAGATGACCTTCCCCTGGTAATCCCTCTTTCCTGAAGCCGCGGTGTTTTCGTATTCAGCCTCCAACACGTCCTTTAACTCTTGTGCCATGTCTTCCGACAGCAGAAGATTCTTAGCCCTTTCCCACCTTGTTTTGGGTTTGTTCTTTTTTGGCAAATCCTTTTCCCAGGTAATAAGCATAACCCTTCCAGCCTCCGAATCCTCCCTCGGGCACCTGAGCTCTTCATAGGGGCTTAAAAGACAGCTGAATATACTGTTTACCGTGCCAATAATATTTTTTGTGCTTCTATAGCAATTGTTCAAAAACTCCACCTTTCCCCCATGGGAAATTTCGCTGCAAGCTTCTTCAAAAACCCTGTAATCCGAACCTCTAAACCCATAAACAGACTGCTTGTGATCCCCCACAATAAACAGCCTCCCCTCGGGTATCATCCCCTGCTTTTGGGTCAGGTGGTCCAAAATCTTTTTTTGCAGGGGATTTACGTCTTGAAACTCATCCACCATAATGGTTTTAAAACGGTTAAAATAGCTTTTTCTAATCCCGTCGTTTCTAAGGAGCCTTTCGGTCAGAATCTCCAGGTCATTAAAATCCAGCAGGTTTTTCTTCTGCTTGTATGCACTGTATTCATCCTGCAACTTGCCAATAAGTATTAAAGCAATCTTCTCAAGCAGTCCTGTGGGACTTTGATTATTTATATCAACAGCTTCAATTTCGGGGCTGAAGCTCCTTATATCCATTCCCTTTTCTCTCATTGCATCAAAGGCTGATATAATCCCTTGTTTGAGCTTTTCAAAGAAAAAACCTGCGGAATAGTTTTGGGCCAAAAACCTTACTATACCTTCATTTTTTTCCTCCTCAACGAAGGACCGTATCACCCTTTCGGCAATTTCTGAAATAATTATGCCCTTATCCACTTCTTCCATAATGCCAAAGTTGGGATCTAGGCCGGCAAAAGCAAAATTTTCCCATAAAAGCCTGCCGCAAAAGCCATGGATGGTATCAATATTACTGTTTGTAATCTGCATCTTTAAATCAAAAAGCCTCTTTTTCTCAGAAGCTGCATCAATGCTTGAAATCCTGTTGGAAATCTCCTTTCGAATCCTGTCCTTCATTTCGGTCGCAGCCTTTTTGGTAAAAGTAATGGCAACTATATTATCCAAAGTCAACTTGGGATTTTCCAAAAGGCATCGTACAAACCGCAAGGTAAGCACCCGGGTTTTTCCCGATCCTGCCCCTGCCCTAAGAGCTATATTCCTATTAATATCAAGAGCCCTTGCCTGCTCCTCATTCACCCCATAATTTTCGCAAAGTTCTTTTAACATTTATTGTGCACCCTCTTTCCGTGCAAGTCTTGTGCGGTCATATCTGCACATTCCGCTGTAAAGACAGCCAAACACATTTGATGCAGGACAGTTCTTCGGCACCATGAAGCAGCCCTTTCTTATGCTGTCAATAACTTTTACAGCTTCATCCTCCGCCCATGAAAGCACTGCTTCCATATTAGCCCTGTCTGGTGTGCTTTTTGTCCCCTTTCTTCCCTCAAACAACGCTTTTTTGATGTCTTTTCGGATGATTCCGTCCCACTTGAGCATTTCAATACTATAATAGAGAATTGCCAGACACTCGGGATGCTCAATCTCAAACCGTTCTTTCAAAACAGAGTTAAACGCCCTGCTGTAAAGCGGCAATTGAAAGTCTTTGCCCTCTATGCACTCCCTGATACCTTTGATGCTGCCTTTCTTGTAATCATAAATAATGAATCTTCCGGTGTAGCTGCCCTTTGAATCCACTTCAAGGTCTACCCTGTCGGCAACACCTTTTAAAATACTCTTCTCTTTCCCCAGCTTCATTTTAAAGGATTCTTCAAGCATTACCGGTTTTAAGAAACAGCCGGTAGCCTTATGATATCTGAACATATTTTGGGCATCGTGGGTTATAAAGTTTCTGAGAATCATCAAAAGCTCTTCTATAATTAATTTTTTAAGGGGGTCTGGAACAAAATCAAAAGTCAGTTGATCCACCTTATTGTAAAAAACGGCATCAAGTTTTTCCATATCCGGTATGCATGGGTTTTGATTTCCCCGATGATAGGCACTTAATACGTCATGATAAAAACTGCCTATATCAAGCATTTCTTTTTTAATATCATCCTCAACTGCGATGTCAAGAACCCTCTGGGCAAAATACGTAAAGGGACACCGTGAATAACTGTTTAGCTGGGAGACAGAAAAACCATAGCTTATGTCCTGCTGCGAAAGAACCGGGTGTTCAAGCTTGCCGTCATAGGCGTCAAACCCTTTTTTCATCTCCCTTGAAAACTCAATGTTTGCAGCATGTACAGGATATTTCAGCCTCTTTTGCACCTCCCGGTTTATAATGCCATAATCAAAATCAGAATTATTTCCTAGGTTTGTATTCACCGCTTTAACCGCTTCACCGATGCTTGAGATTTTACCCCTGAAACTTACCCGTTCCCTCATACTGACCGGTTTTTCCACGATTTTTTCCTGGTCTTCCCTATCTAAAACCGAAACCACTTCATCAATAAATGGAGAAGCCATCATTACATTCCCATCCTCGTCTGCCGTCCTGTAGGACAAATAAAGCCTTCCAAAAGCCGATGCCACACATGCATTAAACCTGAGCTTCTCCCGCTCTAACTCCCATTTGGTTCTGCCCAAATCAATTCCCACTCCATAAAGCTTTTCGATTTCGGCAGCATCAAAAAGTTTTGTGCCATTGCCTGCCGCCGGGAATATGCCTTCATTGACTCCCAGCACAAAAACAGTATCATAAACCTGACCTCTGGAAAGATCCGGCGGGAAAAACCTGACCCCGTCGGTATCCTTTGCAGTACTTTCTATTTCAATGCCGCCTGTCATATCAAGTATATCCCTAATCAGTGCCTCGGGTTCTACATCCCTTGATTCAAGGCCGTATTCTCCATATGCATGACCAAACCAGTGAAAAAATTTCAAAAGTTCCTCTACGGCTTCCGTATCCCGAAGCCACAGTTTTTCGTCAAGTAATCCTTCCCTTAAAAGGTTCGAAAGGTTTGTTTTAATTTGAATCCTCTCCAAAAACCCATCAAAGCCTGCTGCAGCGTCGAAGGGTTTTTCCCGCAGGATCTTTTCGAAGGCACAAACCGAAGCGATATATCCTCCCATGGCTTCTTTTGCCGATTCATCCTCCAAAGCATTGGTATACTCATCCAAAAAAGCTTCAAAGCAGTTGTCCTTATCCTTCCTTTTCAACATGCTTTCAGCAAGTTTAAGCATCCTTTCGGTTGTAAAGCCTTCATGCAAAAGCACTTCAAAAGGCAGCATATATTTAGAAGTTACAATAGAAACAAAAGCCATAGGATACTCATCTATAAGTCCCAGCCTCCATAAAGCCATAACATCCTTTATTACCGGTATAGAACTTAGCCTGATTTGCCTGTCTGCACAAAGGGGAATTTCGTACTCTTCGAATATCGAAAGTGCTTTCTGCTTGCAGTTTTCCGTATCCCCAGTGATAATCGCTATATCCGAAGGCTTAACTTTTTGATCGAGTATCAGTTCCTTAGCTATTCCGGCAGAAATTCGGATCTCATGGTCTATGCAGGGACTGTTGACTATTTTAAAATTTTCGGCACCGGCCTTTATATCTCCCCTGCCTGAATAAATATGCCGGGCTATTGACGCAAAACAAGGGTTTGGCATTGTACCGGAATCTGTTTCGTCCTCCGCCGTTTCAAAACCCATCTTTATAAAATCCCTTAAAACTCCATTTTTTAGAAACTGTTCGTTGTTTTCGTTTTTAAAGGGTACATTGGCATAAAAGGAAATGCCGGGAAAACCTTTTTGTATGTTTTCCAAAAGCTTGATATTCACCGGGTCAATGTTGAAAAACCCGTCAACTACAATAGCTGCCGTGTCATTTAAGTGTTTTGAGTCCAAACAAGCTTCTACGGCTTTTATAGAGATGTCATCAACATCCATAAGGCCTTTTTCTGTTTTTATCCTTTCATAACCGGAATAAATACTGTAAAAAGCCTGGCATTTTATGAGCAAATTCCCTTCAAATCCGGCCGTTCCTGATAAAAATTCCTCCGGGGAAACACACTGCCGTTTGAGCTTTCTTATGGTGCGGATCAAAAGCTCCAAAAAGCCCGGCTTGTTCTTTACTTTATCGAAAAAAGTATTTGGGGGAAGCTCCTTTAATACCCGCTTCAATATGAGCCTTTCTTCCATGTTGCCAATTATCTTGAAATTAACAAGGGATTTTTTAAGTATCAGTCTTTCAAGATCGTCAAAACCAAAGACATGGCAATTTAAAATGCCGCCGGGTTCTTTTGCAAAAAGGCGTCTTACATCAAACATTGCCTCCCTCGAAGGCAGGATATAAAAGACCTTCCAACCTTTATTCATTAACCCGGCACATTTTTTTACCAGCTCTTTACGTCTGTTTTGACCGAAATAATCGTAGTATAGCCTCTTCATAATGTTTCACTCCAGTAAAAGTTGTCTTTTTAAACATTTTATCAGATTTGAAAGAAAAATACCTTTATTTATTACACCCCATAAATTGGGGTGCATACTATTTAATTAAAAAAAACATGGAAGAAATATTGTAAATCAAGCTGTAACCCCATGTTAATACAACACGGAAAGGAAGAGCGATGAAAAACTTCTATTTAGTATTATATGGCTTTATGCATTAGCCCTGGAACAAATGTTAAATTTAATTGAAAATAGCACAAATTTGTAATACAATATTAGTAGTAAATATAAATGGAAAATCATACTGGTTTTTGGGAGAATGATATTGTATATAAAAAAGAAACCTTTATTAATAATATTTACATTAATTATTCTTTTTATAGTTACTGCCGCCGTTTTGGGAAATTATGTAAAGATTGACAGTGTTGAAGTTGTTTCCGATGCATCCTTAAGCATAAGTTTGTTTTCGGCTAAATTTTTTAATATAAATATCAATGGAATAATCAATGAAAAAAGTATGTTTAGATACAAGATCCTCCGTTTTTCTAAAGATGAATTGCCAAGGCTTGTAGAAATAATAAACAATAACAATAATTATTTATTAACTTTCGATGAGGGAAAAATTGTTTTTTTTACGATTGAGGGAACGAAGCTCAACAGTATTGAACTTGAAGCAGGAAGGATTATCGGCAGTTGTGTATCGGATCTTGACAATGATGGAAACAGCAAATTGGTATTGCTGACTTCAAAGGAGAATGGAGAATATGCAGATGAAATGATAGTTTATAATTTTATTGAAAATGTTCAAAGCAAAAAAAGTCTTTCGATTGAAGAAATATACAGGTTCGCATGCAAAGACTTAAATCCTTGGAAGGTCCAAACCTGTGATGTTGACGGCGACGGTAAGCTTGAAATATCATTGGGGGTATATAAAACAGCACCCTTTCACCCTGAAATGGCAAAAAGGCCTTTTATTTATGACTGGCACAAAGTCGGCATAGCACCAAAATGGAGGGGGTCGAGGCTGTCAAGACCTTTTGAGGATTATATATTTTCCGATATTGACCTTTGTGGAAGTGATGAACTTATATCCATCGAGAATCTTTCCGATGGCAGTAAATCATTGGCTTCCTACAAGTGGAAGGGTTTTGGCTTTGAACGGAATGCAGAGAGCGAAAGCTTTACTGATATTAAAGATTTGAAGAAAGGACGTTGGATAGAAGGGCAGGGATATGAAATTGAAGCATTGGTTAAGGGGGAAAAGGGGGTTAAATGGGAAACCTTTGTTTTCGAAGACGGGAAGCTAAAAAAGGCAAAGCTTGAGAAAAATATTACGGAAAATTAAGTTCAGCAGTTATTTTTTAATGCTTCGTCCATATTTTCCCTGACTTTATTGACAGTGAATAAAAATGAACTTTCTCTGGTAACAAAAAGACTAAGGAGGATAAAATTATGCCGGGTAAAAAAATATTATGTTTGGTAATTGCACTTTTGATGCTGGCAGGTACAGTAGGATGTGCCAATAAAAATCCAAAAGGAGAGAAACTACCGGAAGAAACACCATATAAAACGGAAGGACAATCTCAAGACGAGACGCAAGAAGATCTTGAGGCTGTTTTCAAGCCTTCATTTATTGATGAAAAGGATCGGAATTATTCCTCAGTGGAATGGTCTCCTTTAAATTATGAAAAGAAGGTTAAGCCCTATAAAGTAAACAAGGACTTATCAAACATTAAAAATATTGAGCAGTTCGGTGAGTTTACCCCGGAACAAAGAGAGCTGATTGCCAAAAACGGCTTTGTGGTTGTAAACTCCAATGAGGAACAGCTGTTTTATATTTATGAAAGAAATGAATACCTGAAAATTCCCAGTTTTGTAACAACCGATTCTGTTTTGCAGGTGTACCATATATTCTTTGATTATTCTTTGAGAGTACTGGAATATGAGAAGCTTATGGATCCTTTAAAACAATTGACCTCTAATATGATATTAAAATCCAATGCCCTTTATAAAGCCACTGAGGATGAAAAACTAAAAGAACTGCTGATAAAAAACATTGCATATTTTACAGTGGCTCAAAAGGCTTTAGGACTGGAAAACAGTATTCAGATTCCGGATAAAGCCAAAAAACTGGCAGAGTCTGAATACCAACTGATAGAAAAAGCAGAGGGATTTAATGAATCACCGATATTCGGTTTTAAACTCGATTACAGTCAATACATACCAAGGGGTCATTATACAAGGAATGAAGAATTTGAAAAGTATTTTAAGGCCATGATGTGGTATGGTCAAGCACCCTTCCCTATATATAAAAGAGGTTCGGAAAATGAAGAAGTTGATCCGGATTCGGTTATGCAGGCATTATTAATTACGTATTGTGCTTTTTCAGATATAGATGGTGTAAATAATATAGAGCTTTGGGAAAAAATATATGACCCCACGGTTTTTTATGTCGGAAGCACCGACGACCTTAATTTGTATCATTTAAAAGACTTGATAATAAAAGTATACGGCGATGAGCCCGATATTGAAAAATTCCTTGACCAGGAGAATATCGATAAACTTAATGTTGAAGCAAAAAAACTACCTTCTCCCCGGATCCAGGCTAAATATACTACAACTGATAATCCTACAGATACACAGTTTAGGTTCATGGGTCAAAGGTATATTCCCGATTCCGAGATACTCCAATCCTTGGTAGAGCCCTATGAAAGACCGTTTCCAAAGGGTCTGGATGTAATGGGAGTCCTGGGTTCTGAAAGGGCTTATGACCTTCTTATTAACAAGTATAAAGAAAATGAAACATGGAGTGATTATCCAAAAGAATTTAATAAATTAAGGGACTTCTTCTCAAATATCAGCGATGACTTATGGCGGTCAAATATGTATTATGGGTGGTTATGGACGTTAAAAGGCCTTATTGGAAAATTCGGTGAAGGTTATCCTTCGTTTATGACAAATGCAGCCTGGGAAGACAAATCCTTAAGCACAGCCCTGGGAAGCTGGTCCGAACTAAGACATGATACGGTTTTATATGCAAAGGGCAGTGCTGCAGAGTGCGGTGGAGGAGAAGAGCCCCCTGTTATAAAAAGTTATGTAGAGCCCAATATAGAAGTATATGAGAGACTGCTGTGGCTAACCAGGTTTTCGAGAATGAATTTAACCGAAAAAGAAATACTTCCTGATGAATTAAAGAATAAAATGCAGCATTTTGAAGATCTCCTTGAATTCTTAATTTCATGTTCGGTTAAAGAACTAAGAAATGAAGAGCTGTCAAAAGAAGAATATTATCAGCTTCTTATATATGGCGGAACTCTTGAACATCTTTCAACATCCCTTGTCGGAGGTTATAAGGGCTGGTATGAAATCACTTCAGAAACTGATAAAAATATGGCTCTAATTGTAGATGTTCACACCGTTCCCGGGGGCTGTCTTGAAGTTGGTGTGGGACCGGCAGCACAGATATTTGTTGCGGTACCCATAGGTGGAGAAATATATCTTACGAGAGGTGCAGTGTTCAGCTATTATGAATTTGCAAGTGACAAAAGGCTGACCACCGAAGAATGGCAAGAAATGATTAAGGAAAACCGTCAGCCTGCCCAACCCGACTGGACAGATTCCTTTATAGAAGGAGAAAAGTCGGAAATCCCTGTTCCGCTGGAGCCCTATAGCTCAGGGTGTTAGACTATGAAAAAGTATTTACTTGTTATATGTGTGTTTTTATTGGGGCTGGTTACTACTCTTGCGTTAATAAACAAGAAAGACCCTGTAAAAATAGTTTTTGTAGGCGATATACTGCTTGCCAGAGGTGTGGGTGAGAAAACAGAATCCTTTGGATATGATTATCCTTATGATAAGATAAAAGGTATACTGAAGGATTCGGATTTAACTATAGGCAATTTGGAATGTGCTATCTCATCAAGAGGAACACCGGCTCTTAAAAAGGAAAACCTTCTGTTCAGGGCAGCACCGGAAAATGCTGCTGCCCTGAAGGAGGCAGGCTTTGACGTATTAAATCTTGCCAATAACCACACTATGGACTTTGGCAGGGAGGCATTGACGGACACCGTTGACTTTTTAAACAGTGCTGGAATTAAAACCTTTGGAGCAGGCAAAAACAGAGAGGCTGCAAGAAAACCTTTGTATATCAAAGTAAACGGAACTGTAATCGGGTTTTTAGGGTTTTCGGCTTTTCCTTCGGAAGGGTATTTTTTTCTTGAGGATCAGCCCGATGTTGCACAGGCTGACACGGCATCCCTTGGTGCGGAGGTAGGAAGTGCAAAAGAGAAATGTGATGTATTAATAGTCTCTTTTCATTGGGGAAAAGAGTTCGATTATTATCCCGTTGAAAGTCAAAAATCAGCAGCTCATGTTGCTATGGATAACGGTGCGGACATTGTAGTGGGACATCATCCCCATGTATTACAAGGAGTAGAGGTTTACAATGGCAAACCGATATTTTACAGCCTGGGGAACTTTGTTTTTGACCGGCAGATTCCAAGGGGGACCGATGAAACTATTATACTGAATCTTGAAATAGAAAAAAGTAAAATAGAGAGAATCGAACTTGTACCTGTAAAGATTATCGATTGTCAGCCCACTGATGCTGGTTTTGATGGAGGCTTTAGAATACTTGAGAGATTCAAGATGTATTCAGAAGGTATGGGGGCAAATATTTTCATAAGAGATGCCAGCGGATATGTTCTATTGCCACCTATGGATAAATAAATATTTCGATTAATAGCATATCCATATTAACCTTTGAATTTGGAAAAAATATAAGCAAGGTACCGGTTAAACAAATATAACGAGAAATGCATGTCACTGTGATATATGTAAAATAAAGATAATAGAAGAGAATTCAAGTATATGTGACTATATTATTAATAATTAGTTTAGTTCATATTTTATGGGTTTGATTGTGTAAGTTATATTTGGTATAATATGTGTGTTTTTAGGAATACATATGAATTAGTACTGCAGTACTTATAACAAAATATTCATTTTTTTCAAGTAAACATAACATGTAATGACTTAGTTATTACCCCTATTATTGCGAGAACATGTAATAGCATCATTACATGAACAATTGTTTTATTTGTTTAAAAAAATGTTATTATTTTGTGTTCCTAGGTATTCAGGGATATTAATAATAAAATATTAGGGAGGTTTACTATGTACAAAAAGACTTTTGCTTCAATGTTAATCGTGTTTCTTATTTTTAGTTTGTTATCAATTAATATTTCAGCATATTCTTTATCACCTAATGAACCAGGAACCAATATTTTCCCATATTATATTAATACTACTGTTCCTACTTCGGCTAGAAGTAATATACAACTAGCTGCCCAAGGACTTAGTAATTATAAATGGGGAAGTACGCTAGTTATCAGTTATAAAGGAACAAGACAGGGTAGTGTAAGTTGGCAAGATAGTAGAAGTGAAATTGCATACCTAAATATTTCAGAATTATCTACACAATCTGGATGGGAGTTCTTGGCATCAAGTAATTATGCTATTGCTGTTACTGTTGTTAACGGAAGTCCATATAATTATTTTGATATTATTCTTAATTCTTATTTTGGATCTATTTGGGGAAATGGGAGTGGAACTGTAACTATTAATGGAACCCAATATTGTATAATAGATTACCAAGGAATCGTTACCCATGAGCTAGGTCATGCAGTTGGTTTAAATGATACATACTGGGTCCCAACAACAGAAACTTATCCAACAATGTTTTATAATGTTAAAAGATATCCATCTACTTATGGTGCTCCACATCCCTTTGAATTGAGAACTCTAGAACCAGATGACAGGAGAGGGCTTGATGCACTGGGCTATTAGTTTGCACTTTTATTATCTGAATCACATTATAAATAAAATTTTAATAAAAGGAGTGATCATTTATGAATATTAAGAGGGTTTTAGTTATTCCAATAGTGGCTGTTGTACTAATTGTTGCAGCTACTATTAGTTACAGTCATATTAGTGGGAATATAAATAAAGATTCGTATGAAACGAATGCAGAGATTTCAGTTAAGTCAAGCTTTAAGAATCAAGTCGAGCCAATATCAGTTTCAGCATCGATGATAGGTGATGAAATTGATTGGCTGAATGACTCTGATTTGATTGTAAGGTTAAAATTAACGAACTTAGATTTTACTGACTATTTGGAAGATTCTTATTTTGGACAACTTGAATATAAAATTTATAGTGCCAAAGTACTGGAAACATTTAAGGGTAAATGCCCCAAAGATATTAAGATAAGAATAAGTCAATTAGCATTTATTACCCAAAATACTGTATCTGATATTATTCTCGGACGGGAGTATATCCTACATTTAAACAAAACTCCTGAAGAATATGGAGATAATACCTATTATATTAATACATCCAAGGAATATGTCTATGAATTGATTGAAGACAGTAATAATAAAAATGAAAAGGTATTTATGAGGGAAAGCACAGAAAATCCTCACTATTCAGACTTGGGATTAAAGGAAAAACTAACTTTAAAGGAATATAAAAAAGTAATAAAATCTATAATTGAAAAAGACCGAGGTACATCGGAGCAGCTTGAAAAGGAATTCGGTCAACGCAAAAAAGATAAAGATTAAAAAAGGGAAATTAAGTGGGACAGATAGAAAACACTACCTCTGTCCCACTTTGTTATTTTATTCTTCACTAATTACAAATTTAAATTTATCAATGGAATATCCGCCAATTTCCCCTTCCACCGTATAAGTTCCCGGTTTTAAATCAGCATGTTCAAGGTCTGCTTGAATAAGATTAAAAAACATTCTTTCCCGGGACATTAACACACCCTTTTCCGGCACGGGAATTTCAATGTCATTCCAAAACTTTTGATCCTCTTCGCCAGTGATTTTTATCCATCCTTTTATGTTTTCGTTAAATGTAATGTCCTCGAACAAAACCAATATCCTGAAATTTTTCTTGCCATAAACTTTTATCATTAATAAGGTTTAGTACATCACTTATAATTTTATTATTTTCGGTCTCGAGTAATGGAAGATCCTTCTCATTTCCAAATCCAATATCAACATTGCCATAAACATAAATCTCATCAATATATGAATCCTGTATACCGGTTACGTCTGCCAAATACCCATCAAGCTTTATTTTCTCAACTTCAATATCATCTGAAGCATAGTCAAGTTCCGGAATACCGACATCGTTGTCTTGATCTTGGGGAAAATACGTAGCCGTAGGCTCAATCGTCATTTGCGGTGAAGCAAAATTATTATCCCGTTGTCCTAAATCAGTAATTTGACTGGATTCATCTGATTTATTAGCTTTAGGATTTGCCATAAGTCCTATCCCCACTGTTGCCACAATAATGATTGAAACAGCAATTACCCAAAAAACCGGCTTTTTATAATTCAGCACATTTTTTATTCTCCTTTTGACATTGCCCTCGCCAAAAGCAAGGGGACTTCCGTTTAAAATATGATATGATCTTTTCTGCGAATATGGATCCTTTCATGTATGAGAATATAATTTTGTTCCTCCTCT
Organism: Clostridium sp.; assembly: GCA_012523755.1. Classification (GTDB taxonomy): domain Bacteria; phylum Bacillota; class Clostridia; order Acetivibrionales; family Acetivibrionaceae; genus Hungateiclostridium. The sequence goes on from JAAYTO010000251.1 coordinate 23,716, forward strand.
AGAAGTCCAACCGGCAAATAAATCTTTGGGCTTATTAATCCCAACACAAAGGGTGTCTTTAAGTTGTTTGCTTCATAGATGTTTTTATCAATTAATTGTGCTCCTTTGAGTTGCCTTTTTAAAAGCATTACGGAAAGGAAGCTATATATCAGTAGTGCTATTATGCCAAAACCCAGATAAATGCCCATATTTTCACATAAATCTGAAGAGGGTTCGCACTTGCTTCTACAGCCGGTGCAGGAAGAGAATTGTTTACAAAGGAATCCACTGCTTTTATCCCGCTGTTTATTCTCGGACTTTGCTGATAAATTATATCATGGGGAATGGGGGCAGGATTCGTATTTCTGGGCATAAGGCTAAATATGCTTTCAAAGGAAAAAGGAATTATAAGCCTAAATGCCACCACACCCCAAAGAGCATAGGATATAAATTTTGGAGCTTTTTTAAGTAAGAGCCTTATGGCATATATTAGCCGTCGCTCATACCAGACACACACAAAAAAAGAAAACCTTCCGGTTTAGCACTAGAAGGTTTTCTCACGTTTTAACAGCAATTCATTTTTTACCTTTCGAATGTAACAAAATTACTGAATTCTGATGTCCTATTTCCATACTCATCGACAATTGCAACACAGTAATCATAGCTTCCAAAGGGTGTTTGAATTATCGCAGAATCAAATTCTCCCAATTCAATCACTTTGGCAGGTTCCTCAGTTGAGCCGGTCGGTCTCCTGTAAACAGCATAGCTCTTGCCTGGTACACTATCCCATGTGAATTTAACTAATTGATTAAGGCTATTGAGCAGCCTGAAGTTAGTCGGTGCACTTTGATACCTTCTAACTGTACAAAATCTACTAAATCCTGATAATCTATTTCCATACTCATCGACAATTGCGACACTGTAATCATAACTTCCAAAGGGTGTTTGAACTATCACTTTATTATTTGTTCCCGTTTCAACTAATTTAGCAGGTTCTTCAGCTGATCCGGTCGGTCTCCTGTAAACAGCATAGCTCTTGCCTGGTATACTATCCCATTTAAATTCAATTGTCAGTCCACCACTATTGGTCATTCTGAAATCAGAAGGTGCAACAGGAAATGAATAAGGTTGGACTCTAAGTTCTTCGATAAGATCATAGCTAATCCACCCAAAACCATCTAATCCCCAATCTGTTCCCCATGAATTTATAAATTTAAAAGCCTGTTTATTATCATCATAACCAACTAAACACAGTGCATGCCCTCCTCTAGAGTATCCGGATAAATCGTCATATGTATCATTACCCGGGGAGATATTGTCAAAATCTGGATATACAGGCACTCCAATAACTACAGGGTTTGTTTCTACTAATCTGGCTTTTATTTGTTCAACATTTCCCGCAGGTAGATATTCCCATCTAAAAATTCTGTTTTCTAATGCAGCCTCCAGCTGAGATTCAGTAGGCATAGTATTATAATCACCTAACTCGCCTGAATATGGCATCTCGGCAAGTGAAACACATCCCTTATTCATTAAAAGGTTAAGGGCACTACTAAAAGTTGCACCTCCTCCACTTGGAGAATCATTAAAGTGAATTTGGTTATAGATAAATGAAGGACTAAAAATATTATTATCATCTTCAAAATAATTATTATAATTTCTATTTAATTGTACTTCAAAAGCTTTTTTGTATGTAAGAGCTGCATATCCTGTTGCAAAAGCCACACACGATCCTAGCCTTCCCTGATCGCCTGGATAAGGATAATAATATGAAAAATCAACATATGATGGTAAATTATAAGTATCCAAAGTCAGTGCAGGAAAAACAAAATGAGGTATCTCATCTTCCATTATAAGCCCGGTTGGATGTAAGGTTGATGCAGAAGTTTGAGTAGGGGTAAATATTATAGAAAAACTCAAAGCAACTACTAATAATGCTAATAAACCTGGTAACAATCTTACTTTTGATTTGCTAAAAATAAATCTGAACATAACTATCTCTCCTTTTCTTAGAAATTAATTTTGAAATCCTTTGGTGAAAGTTTCATGATTATTGATACAAATAAACTACCGAGATAATATGTACTCAAACAACTAAATTAAGATGTCTTTCTTTTTCTCTCACCCCCAATACTAATTAATAATAGTTTTTTAAGAAATGTGCGTTTTGATATAATATTATATCAAAAATTTTTAGAAGATGCTGACCTTTATAGGTCGGCAATGAATTACAGTCAATTTTAATAACTCTCGCTGCTAAGTAATGAATCAGCTTCACCCCAACTCCATTAGTTAATAAAATTGATGTAATTATTATACATAAAAGTAAATACAAACGCAACAGAAAATTGCCCAAGATTGGTTTTAATGTTTTCAAAAATACAATTTAAGCAAACCAAATGTTGCATCACCAATGCTAGGAATGATTTTAGATATCCCTTTCCCAAATCATTTTTAAAAAGTTGAATACTTTCCCCTTTTCTATTAGAATTAAGTATTAGAAGTACTTGTGAAGAGGAGGTTTTTATGCAAAAGGTAATATTTCTTGTTGATATGAATGCTTTTTTTATAAGCTGTGAAATGACGAGAAATCCTTCTCTTGTCGGAAAACCTTCTGCTGTTGCCGGAAATCCGAAAAAACGCTCCGGAATCATTCTGGCAGCAAACTACGATGCTAGAGCCTTTGGTGTGAAAACAACAATGGTTATTCATGAAGCCTTAAAACTCTGTCCAAACCTGCATTTGGTACCACCGGATCACTCTTTTTATGAAGAAAAATCCGAACAAGTCATGGCTATACTGTCAAACTACTCCCCTGTTGTCGAGCAGAATAGCATTGATGAAACCTGGCTGGATATGACCGGCACAGAAGGGTTGTTTGGAACTCCTATAGAAGCTGCAAAGAAAATTATGAATGAAATCAAGGATAGTCTTGGTCTTTGGTGCTCTATTGGCATTTCTGAAAACAAGTTTCTTTCCAAGATGGCCTCAGAACTAAAGAAACCCTTGGGAATCACCGAGCTCTGGAAACGTGATATCCCAACAAAGCTTTGGCCTCTTCCAATAAAGACAATGTACGGAATCGGCAAGAAAACTGCCGATAAACTAAATCTGTTGGGAATACAAACTATAGGGGATCTCGCAAAGCATGACAGACACCTACTTACCAAAATTCTTGGAAAATACGGAGATGAAATTTATTTAAATGCAAACGGTCATGATACATCTTTAATACAACCCCATTTGTCGGGAGAAATGAAATCCATTGGCCGATCCACAACTCTCCCTGAAGATGTTAGTGACATTGAAAAGGCTAAACTGATTTTATTAAAACTGACCGACGATATTGGCATGACAGCAAGAAAATATGGAAAAAAAGCCCGTACTGTACAAATAACCTTAAAATACACCGACTTTAAGGTTGTCACCAGGCAAATGACTGTATCTCCAACATGTGCAACCAATGATATTTATAAAGCTGGCTGCACTTTGCTTGAACAAAATTGGAACCGGTTTCGTCCTGTCAGATTAATCGGGATAAGCATCTCAGGTTTTGATGATAACTGTGCTGTGGAGCAGTTATCACTCTTTGACCTCTGCAAGGACAAGGCCAATATAAAAGATGATAAGCTTGAACAAATCGACAAAGCCATCGACAAAATACGGACAAAATATGGCATTAATAAGATAAGCCGTGCATCCCTGATAAATAAAGAGTATTCCAAATCCAATAACCATGCTGAACGTAGAAAGTAGTAATTGGCATCCTCTTAAAGATATTTAATTAGTAAAATAGGACAAGGTACCTGTCCCCTCGCCCCTAATAGTCGGAGGCGGTTAAAACCGCAATCTTTTTAATTATCTGAGAGTCCATGTCGGTCGATATCTCAATAATGACAAGCTTTTTTTGAAATCTTGTTCGAAGAAGTCCGTCACGGTTTATGTTCTCCCTCGTCCCTGTTTTTTTATACCCTCTTTCTTTGAGCTTTTCTGCCGCTTGCTCAATATTGTCCCCCACACGTATCCCAAAAACGTGGTAGTCACCGCCGGTAATAAAAATTTGTGTTAAACGCCTGTCAATTGAGTCTTTAGGTATTTTAAAATAATAGCCTTGGACATAACCGTCACTTGTCCCTTTTGCCCCGGGCATATCATCATTAAAATGATCGGCACTTTCTTCTGTAAGTCCGGCAAATTCGAGGTATTCCACCCCCATAGAACTGTTATTGTTTATTTCCTGCGCTTCTTGTATTGTTTCTTCAACAAGCTTTATTTTTGAACTCTCTCTATTTCTTGCAAAAACCACTGTTAATGTAATTATTAATAAACACATCAACAAAATAATCATTATTGTCTTTTTCACCATCAATTCTCCTTTAATCTTCAGGACTGGACAGAGCTGCAAATCCCCTTGCATCACTCTCCACTTCTTGAGCATAATAACCATCATAATCTACCTTGGAAGAAATATAAGGTGCCTTCAACTCAGTTAAAAAAGAGTCAAATATTGCAATTTGTTGACTATGAATATCTACCCAATCATCAACTTTTTTCATATATATATCATAGTACTCTACAAAAATCTATTCTTTTTTATTCTCTGAAAACAAATGCCTTGCCCAGGCGTTTTTCCAACTCCTTGCCGATATTCGGCAGATCACTCAATCTATCCATAATCTTACCCCCTTAATTCCTCTGCTTTTTTATCAAGGCTGAAAGCCTTGTCATGCTCTTTCCACCGAGTGCCTGAGTACCGTTTTCATGCTTTCCGGCTTGGATTTCCTCGGGTCGGAAAGATAAATCTCGTGATGTTTTCCGCCACTTGCCAGCCTGTCCCTTAATCCGTGTTCCAATAGAAAAGCCTCAACTTTCTTCATAGTCTCCGGCTCGGTGGAATAAGGTCCGATATGCATAATTTGTACGCACAAACCCTCTTCAAAAGCTTCAAAGCGAGCCTTATTAATCTCTAATTCCGGCTTCTTCCTCGCCAATTCATCAACTGCCCATTGAACTGTCTCCCCATTCACAAATTCCGGTTGACGTATCATCAAAGTCCATTTCCAGTTATCCCTTTTTTCAAAGGAAAAGCTGCCCTCATCAATCCACCACAACCCCTCAAGGGGAGGAACCACATACTCAAAAAACCCTTCTGGTTGCTTTCCTTTCTTCTTGCTCATCTTGATAGCATATGACAATCCATACAACAGCTCAGTCGCATGCTGAAATTCAGGATTATCATTGGGATCTCCGCTTCCGTCCACCATAAGAAAATTCATTGGTGGCACCTCAATTAAAGCCGGCTTATCCTTAGGCATATACAAATCCTTCTGCTCTTTTTTATAATCCATTGCCTTTTCGCTCATTTCAAATCCTCCTACCGCTTAATATAAAAAGCAACCAGCATAGAAATGTAACAGGGTTGATATGCCATTTCGTTTCTATAATAAGCTTTTTTATTTATCAATTGTTATTATATGATATTTTCGAATTTATAATATCATATTAAACCTGATTCATCTATGTCAGATTTAATATGATTTGCAGCAATACCAGTAAATTAAAATCTGCTGTTTATTCTATTTAACCTGAGACTTTACAACAACATATCCCAGTGCAGCAATTGCCTTTTCCACATCTTCAATGGATATCTTTTCCTCGTCAAAGTCAAATTTCACTTTACTTGAGTTAAACAGAACCTTTACACTGCTTTTTTCAATGCCGCTTAAAGATTTTGTCGCATTTTCAATCTTCTGTGTACATGACGGGCAAACCAATGTCTCCAATTGTATCGTTGCTTTTTTCATTTTCATCTCTCCTTATATAATATATTTTGTAAGGTTTAGACGTAATTTTTTAACCTGAAGCGAAGAAGCCTCATTCCGTTTAAAATTACGGCTAATATGCTTGCTTCGTGAACAAGCATGCCTATCGACATGTTCATCCATTCGCTGAAAAACACACTTGCAAGCAGGACCAGCACAACACCTACTGCGATAAAAATATTCTGTCGCATATTGCTCGCTATTGTTTTTGCCAACCCCAGTGCATGGGGCAAGCGGCTAAAATCCGAATTCATCAGGACAACATCCGAGGTTTCAATTGCGACATCAGTACCGCTTCCCATGGCAATGCCGATTTGTGCCAATGCAAGGGAAGGGCTGTCATTTACTCCGTCTCCAACAAATGCAACAATGTGACCTTTCTTTATCATCTTATCAATATATGCCGACTTATCCTCCGGCAACATATGTCCGTGGGCTTCTGTCAATCCCAGTTCCCGTGCCACCAGATCAACGGTACCTTGGTTGTCCCCGGAAAGAACTACCAAATTCTTAACACCCAGCCTTTTTAGTTTTTGCAAGTTTTCTTTTACTCCCGGACGAATCCGGTCACGGATACCCATCAGTATCTTTAAATCACCGTCTACCGATGTTAAAACAAGGGAATTTCCGTTCTCTTCAAACTTGGCAATATCTGTCCGGGCTTTTTCAGACAAGGAAACTTTCTCCCGTTCCATCAGTGCAACATTTCCAACGGCAACCCTATGCCCGTCTACATTGGCTATTATTCCCTCACCCTTTACTACATCCGTTTTCTCAACGGGATACAGTGTTGTAACTCCGATGTGTTCCACAATGGCATTAGCCAAAGGATGATCCGATTCATTTTCAACGCTTGCCAGGTAAGCCAATATTTTTTCAGCGTTGTCAGTATAGGATTCTTTGTCGGCTACTTTAGGGTTACCGATGGTCAGTGTACCCGTTTTGTCAAAAACGATGGTATCGACTTTACTAAAATCGCCAATAACTTCGCTGCCTTTCAAGAGAACACCATGCCGTGCTCCGTTACCGATACCTGCTACATTTGAAACCGGGACACCGATAACCAGTGCACCGGGGCACCCAAGAACCAATATCGTTATGGCCAACTCAATATCCCTTGAGAACAATCCTACGATAATGGAAATTACTAAAACCGCCGGAGTGTAGTATTTGGAAAATCTATCAATAAAACGTTCGGCTTCTGACTTTGAATCCTGTGCTTCTTCAACCAACTCAATAATTTTGCCAAAAGTAGTATCTTCGCCTACGCGATCGGCAACAATTTGAATCGTTCCGTTTTCCAAAATTGTCCCGGCATACACGCCCGATCCCTTCTCTTTGCCAACCGTAACAGATTCACCGGTAATACTGGCCTCATTAATGTACCCTTCTCCCGACAGAACAGTTCCGTCAACGGGAACCTTCGCCCCGGTTTTAACCAGCAAAATATCACCCACATCAACTTCATCGACTTCCACTTCTTCAAATTCGCCGTTTTCCATCTGTTTTAAAGCACTCTCCGGTGCCATTTCCGTTAACTCTTTAATGGCTGAACGAGTTTTGTTTAATGTCCGTTGTTCCAAAAAAGCACCAAACAAAAACAAGAAGGTGACAACCGCAGATTCTTCAAGGTTTTTAATTAAAAATGCTCCAATAACGGCAATGGTAACTAAAACATCGATACTGACTACTTTTACCTTCAATGCCTGATAGGCCTGGATTGCAATAGGAAGAACCCCCAAAATTGAGGCCAGGGCAAAGGCCCCAAAAGCTGCAATTTCATTTTTAAAACCCAGTTTAGCGGTAAATCCAATGACAATTAAAATCGCACCAAACAACGCTATATGATTTTTCTTGCTTAGAATAAACCTCTGCAAATCCTCACCTTCTTTCGCTGTAATAAGTTTTTTAAAATTCTCAAAGTTTTTTGTAAAAAGCCTTGACTTTAACCGGTCGGTCTTTCTTGTTATGTTAGCTATGCATGATATGCATTATCCAATTCAGCCAACATATTATAAACAGCCTCATAGCTTTCGCACACATCCCCCGGTACTTTATAATTATCGGTTATTTCACGCAGCCTAGAAAACTCTTCACTCAATTCAGGTTTTTTTGAACCCGCTTCTTTTGTTTTATCCATGATGACATCAAATAATTCGCGAACAGTATGAAATTCCGGGTGACTCCCCCCATGAACTCTTTCAACAATCGGTACATACTGTTTCAATGTTTGAAAATGCTTTTTCTTTGCCTCGTTATAGGTTAAATTATTCATATTTTTCCCTCCTGCCTCTTGTATTCTAAACCTAAAACCTCTGTCCAAGGGCCACTCATTACGTTAGGAACTCCCTTGTATCGTTTTTCCTGTTTTTAGACCCTTGTTTATCAAATCTCTGATACATTTTGCACATTTGATCTTTTTTATATTATACCACCCTCCTCCATGTTTTGTATGTTGTAATTACAACAAACTTAACCCCGCCTATGTTTAAAGCTTTATGGATTTGTGACATAAATATGCAACCATCCAAAGAGAAAGGAATATGCAGGATACGCAGTTTAGACAGGCACAAAAAGCATGGTTCATATCATGGAAAAGAGAGGTAGATGATTATAATCATCTACCTCTTATTATGTGCATACATTTAATAATAACAATTTTTATTTACTAAACTAATACTTTCCAAATTCATTTTCACTTAGCACAATTTTTTTAGGACTATTCGATACTGGTTCTTTATCGTTTTCAGTTTTTGCGTTTTTAACAGTTTTTTCTTTACCCACCATATCCTCAAGCATTTTTAAGACACTAGGGTTAATATTATTCATTTCCCTATAAGAAGACGCAGGCTTATGGCTCTCTCTAAGTTTAAACTTTGAAATTTGGTCTTTCAATAATTCTGCCTGGCTAGCAAGTTCTTCGCTCGCAGCGGCACTTTCTTCAGAGGTGGCAGAAGTTGTCTGTACTACCTGTGATATCTGAACAATCCCTTGGTTTATCTGTGAAATTGCAGAGGTCTGATTATTTGAAGCTATAGCAATGTCATTTACCAAATCAGTTACTTTTTCAATAGCATCAACTATTTCACTGAGGGCATCAGCTGTTTCTTTTGCAATCTTAGTACCATCTTCTGCTTTATTAATAGAGTCTTCAATCATTGTTGTTGTTTCCTTTGCTGCATTTGCAGATCTTTGTGCAAGGTTTCTTACTTCTTCCGCTACTACTGCAAATCCTTTTCCGTGTTGCCCGGCTCTTGCAGCCTCAACTGCTGCATTTAAAGCTAGTATGTTTGTTTGGAATGCAATCTCATCAATAACCTTTATAATCTTAGATATACTGGAAGAAGAATCATTTATTTCATCCATAGCTTTTAACATTCTACCCATATGTTCATTACCTTTAGAAGCATTTAATTTTGCTTTTCCAGCAAGTGAATTAGCCTCGTTTGCATTTTCTGCGTTTTGTTTAGTTTGAGATGAAACCTCTTCTATAGAAGCAGAGAGTTCTTCTATTGAAGTTGCCTGTTCAGTAGCCCCTTGAGAAAGGGATGTACTGGAGTCGGAAACCTGTCTTGAACCCAATGATACCTGCTCTGCAGAATAGTTTATACTAGTCATAACTTCATTTAGGTTATCAGTCATTTGATTAAATGCTTCTTCCAAAGCACCAATTTCATCTTTGTAGTAATTATCATTTATTGTAACGCTCAAATCACCCTCTGCAATTCTTTGAGCAACCATTTTTACTTCATTTACAGGACGAGTAATCATCCTTGTTATAAAATATGCAATTATCAGTGCAAGGAAGACTGAAAAAGCTGTTCCTAAAAGGATAATCATAGTTGTTTGCATTTTTAGATTTTCTAATTCTTTTGCACGAGTCTCTAACAATGTCCTTTCGATATTCCCACTTTCTGCAATAATTTCTCTAAATTCATCAAAGAGTTCTTTACCCTTTGCAGCCTGTTCATCCCGTATAATATCATCCATTGTATTTGTTCCCGTTAACACATTCCTTCTAAGGTTTATGCTGGCATCAGCTATTTTAAGCCATTCCTGCTGTACACTCTTAAGAGAATTTAAAAGCTCTTGCTGCTTTGGGTTATCAGATGTTAGTTCTTTTACATTGTTGTAATGCTGTTCAAAATTTGCTTTACCGGTATTAAATGGTTCCAGGGATTTTTCTTCTCCAGTAAGTGCAAATCCACGCTGACCAGTCTCCATATTTATCATATCTTGTAGAATACTTTCCAGTCCCAATAAAACTTCATATGTATGTGTGTTCCAATTTGTAGTTTCATGCAGTTTTGAAAAATTTGTAAAGGTTATTGTTGATAGTAATATAAGAATTAACAATACTGCCGCAAATCCTGAATACAGTTTTTTCCCCAAGCTTAAGTTACCGAAAAAACTCATAACTAACATCCCTCCTAAATTATTGAATGTTTTCTAAGCTTTTAAATTCATCGTTACTTAGCAGTTCATTGCAGTCTAATAGGAGTTTTACTTCATTTTCTACTTTTGCAACACCCTTGATATATTTGTTACTAAGACCTTTGTTGATACCTGAAGGAGAAACTATGTCTTCTTCCCGAATTCCTATCACTTCAGACACACTGTCAACAATAAGACCTATAAATGCATCTCTTATGTTAACAACAATTATGCAAGTTCTTTCATTATACTCACGGAATTGTTTCTTAAATCTCAATCTCACATCTATAACCGGTATGATTTTTCCCCTTAAGTTAACTATTCCACGGATGTAATCAGGAAGCTCAGGAACTTCTGTAATTGGTTGAATACCAATAATTTCGGTCACATTTTTTATTTCTATACCGTAGGACTCTTTGCCCAATATGAAGGTAAGAAACTTACCTTTTTGAGTGTCTTCCTCCTGTCCAATAATTTCAAGTGCTGCTGTTTTGGTCATGTGTATACCTCCTTTCATGTTTTGGTATAGCTTTTATAATATTTCAACTACTATAAGCTAAGGATGCAACATGTCCTATCGCTCAGGGAGTAGAAGAAATTCGTTCTTTTTTGAACAGACAATAAATTTAAAAATAATACTAATCCTCCACAATACCTAGTAAAATGTATTTAAGCTTAATTAATTGATAGAAATAAGATGACTTCTAGCATATTACATATTCATTTGCACAAAATTGAGAATTTCAATAGAATTAAGATATTATTTACTGACTAATGCCATAATTGTAACAAGTATGTTGTAATTATGGCAACCACTATTTCTTTCCAGTATTCAGGGTGCAAAACAGGTAAATTTTTCTTTTAACTTTAACATTCTTTTTCTATCAGCTCCCATTGAATCGATAGAACCATTACATATTTTTATACAAAGGGATTGGTTTTCATATTTGAACATTTTTATAATTTTACCGTTACTGAGGGCAATTTAATGAGTATAATAATATAAAGCATCCCATAAAGGGTATAAATCGTACGATTTAATAATTAACTATATCTTTTCGAAAAGTGTCTTATATCCTTAAGAAATAAGATTTTCGGAACAAGATTTATGGACGTAACAATAAGCTTTTTGAGGAGAATAGCATATGATTGGTGTGTTAACTATGAGCAAAGAACGGGACAACATGTTGGTTGAAAGTACTTTAAAAGGCAATATTGATTCCTTTGAAGAGTTGATAACGTTATATCAGGATAAGTTATTCAATTTTCTTTCAAAAATGACGTACTCTCGAGAGGACGCAGAGGAGATAACCCAAGAGGTGTTTATAAAGGTATATAAGAACCTATATAAATACAACAATAAATGGAGTTTCTCCACTTGGATTTACCGCATAGCTATAAATACCCTTAGGACTGAGTACAGAAAAATAAAAAACATAAAAAAAATTGACTATTACACAAACATACCGGATCTACCTGCAAATTTAAGTGATTATCCCGAGATAGCCTATGAGATGAAAGAGCAGCGAGGGCAAATAATCAAACTGATTGACGACCTTAAAGAAGACCAGAAAACGGCATTGCTTTTACGATGTATGCAGGATTTTTCCTTTAAAGAAATCGGCGATATACTAGGAATTTCGCCCGAAGCTGCAAAGATGAAAATACATAGGGCTAAGCAGACCATATGCAGGAAGTATGAAAAGCTGGAAAAGGAGGGCAGATAAAAATGAAGTGCAATTTTGATTTTGAAGACATAATTAAATATTCCGAAAATCAACTGTCGGATGAAGAGAAAAAGAGAATTAAAGAACATCTGGATGCATGTGAAAAATGCAGAAGACACTATGGCGTGCTAAAATTTACTGAATCCTATGCAAAAGACAGTTCTTTGGTAAGTAAGAACATCAGTAAAAATGTAATGGAGGCAATTGATATGAATAGATATAGTAAAAATAAAAAGTTTTGGGCCAGTAAGGCATTTTATAGGGCAATGCCTGTTATAAAGCCAATTTTGGCATCTGCAGCGGTACTGGTTGTGGTAATTGCATGTGTGGCAAATTTCGATAACTTCAGAGGATTAATTAATAATACAAGCAGTGGAGGATCTAATCCAACCGCTTCGAATTCCAGCCCTCAAAACACTAATGCAGCCGTTATGCCGGAAAGTACAAAATCGGCAGATCAAGATCCTGTGGAAAAGAGAAACATTACCCTTTATTTTGCAAATTCCAATGCGGATAAAGTTGTTGCCGAGAAACGGGAAGTTGAAATAAGCCAAGATACACAAATAGAAAGACTGGTATTTGAAGAATTACAAAAGGATCCAAGAAGTGCAGATTTACACTCAGCTATACCGGAGAGAACGAGACTCTTGTCGGCGTCAACGGAAAACGGTATGTGCACCCTTGATCTTTCAAGAGAGTTTGTCGACAATCATCCCGGAGGATCGGCAGGAGAATTGATGACACTTTACTCAATAATTAATACTATGACAGAACTTTCCGGTATCGATAAAGTGCAGTTTCTTATTGAAGGACAAAAGCTGGAGACATATATTCATGCTGTGTTTAATGAACCCTTTGGAAGAAATCAGGATATCATTGGGAAGAGTGCAAGCGAGATAAAAGCTGAAGTTGAAGCCAAGTCTAAAGCAGCATTGCTGGCCATTAAAGAAAAAGACATGGAAAAGCTGGCCTCACTGGTGCATCCCGTAAAAGGTGTGCTCTTCTCCCCCTATTCTCACATCGAGCCGGAAAAACACAAAGTGTTTACCAAGGATCAAGTAAAAGACCTGTTGAAGTCGGAAGAAGTTTATTTATGGGGAGAATATGACGGATCCGGTCATCCGATTGAACTAACCTTTGCACAGTATTACGACAGATTCATATACAATCATGATTTTGCAAATGTAGATAAAGTGGCATATAATGAAATACAGTCGTACGGAAATACTATTGTCAATATTTTGGATGTTTATCCTGAAGGAAAATTCATAGAGTACTACTTCCCCGGGACCAAACCTCATGACGGTATGGATTGGGCAAGCCTGAGGTTGGTTTTTGAAGAGTATAACGGCCAGTGGTATCTTGTGTGTATCGCTCACGGTGAATGGACTATATAAAATAGATTTGCTTTTAAATATACCTTAAATATACCTTTCTTGATATTGTGCCAAGAAAGGTATATTTTTTTGCACTTGGATTGATAGCAAAATCGGCTTGCCGGGTTTGGGAAAGGTAAAAAAGTGCTATTCCTCTATAATGCCCAAATCAATAAATGCTATTGAGATTAAAATAAGAAATTTCTTCATAGCAACATTCTCCTTAAATCTTTATAAACTTATATATTTTTCGCTTTTGTTATTTAAATATAAATTATCGTATCCCGGCATTTTGTCAACATAGAGGATTTTGATTAAAGGTATAACATATCATGAGGGCTCTGCTCTATGAATCAGCTTTGCAATTTCTGCTGCAAACACTGACCATAAAGGTTTTGGCAGTTCATGCCCCATTCCTTCAAATGTGGCAAGCTCAGCACCCGGAATAGCGGCAGCAACAGCACGTCCTCCGCTTATATCAATCATTTTATCATTTTCACCGTGGATAACAAGAGTCGGAATCTTCATAGAACGAAGTTTTTCCGTTCTGTCACCGGACTTTATAACTGCAACAGCTTGCCGCATCATACCCAACGGATCATGATTCCTGTCCCAGGCAATACCTGCGATTTCGGCAGTAACTTTTTCATCTAAAGGATATTTGGGAGAACCGAGGGCTTTGCGTGATTTAATCTGCCAATCTATATAGGCTTGTCGGTCATCATATGGTGGTGAACCTAGGTTTGCCAACACCGAGTAGTCAGGCTGTCCTACAGAAGGATCACCGGTAGTTGACATTATGGAAGTCAGTGACCAGACTCTGTGGGGATACTCTATAGCTACTGTTTGAGCTATCATTCCACCCATTGATGCACCAACCAAGTGTACACTGTCATACCCAAGTGCATCCATGAGACCTACGGTGTCTGCTGCCATGTCGGAAAGAGTGTATGCTACTGTAGAGAAATCACCGGATTGTATCGCTGCAAAGTCCGGAACAGGTGCATCGGAAAAGTGAGTTGAAAGTCCGGCATCCCTATTATCGAACCGAATCGGGTGCAGATCGTGACCAGCCAATTTCAAGCAAAATCCTTCAGGCCAGTTAATCATTTGTGCACCAGCACCCATGATCAGGAAGACAGGCGTAAAAGCAGGATTTCCAAAACGTTGATAAACCATCCTTATTTTCGATGGTCCGACATTTTGAACACTTTCTTCGCCATGAATTTGAACTTTATTTGTACCCATGATTATATCCTCCTCATACTGGTATAAATTAAATCAGCAGTACGTAGGTTTATTATATGCGTATGTCCACTAAACACGGTGAAATCATGAAGGAAGATTAAGCCATGGCATAAATTACAGATAAACTTTATTGAGCCTTTGTAGTAAGATATTACCCATAGATAATGAAAAGTGGGGTTATACTAAATGGGTAAGAAATTATACAAAGGGA
>JAAYTO010000252.1 GCA_012523755.1 Clostridium sp.
ACCAGAGAATGCGGCATAAAAAAGGTTAACATAAAGAAGAGGGGCGGAATAATATATAATAGCATATATGATCATATATGCTATTATATATTATTCCGCCCCTCTTCTTTATGTTAACCTTTTTTATGCCGCATTCTCTGGTGAAAACTTCTTGGGAATAAATCCCGATTTTGGTTAATAAAGAAAAGAGAGTGAGCACTCTCTTTTCTTTATCGGACATTTATCTTTAGTTTTTTCCCCTCTCGTCTTTTGCTTTTAAGTTTTTTCATCTTTAGTACAAAGAATTAAAACTTATAACCATAAGATTTGTATACTTCTATATTATGTGCAACAACTTAACAAAAACTCCGGGACATCGAGTCCCGATCGCTTTTTAGTCATTTCACTTTGTGAAATCCCACTTAATAAAAACTCATGGGCATCAAGCCCATTCGATTTTTGGTTATTTCACTTCGTGAAATTCCACTAAATAATATATAATGTATTGCACTATACAATATATTGTATCATTAGATTTTATCTTGTCAAGATATATGGTTAAAAATTGATATAGGTAATTAGTCCTATTTTTCATTATTTTGCCAAGGAAACGGGCTTCACAATGTTTCTTTCACATGTTTCTTTCACATTTTTCTTCACTTAAATAATATACACCCGGATTCCATGAAGTAAAATGATCAAAAAGGGAATATCCTCGATGCCTTTAAGCTTTTGTGTATTTAATGTACCAGATAGATTTATTTAATGCATCCGATAAAGTCTTAATGTTTTGAAAAAAAGTGGGATGTCCTTTCTACCAGACCTTCCCACCTCTTGGCATATACTTTTAACTTTTATTTTCGCTCCTGACGCAATTGATTATGCACAATTCACATTCTGAACATACGATAAGCTTTCCCCAGAAAACATTTTTTATTGTCTCTAAAAGTTCTTTGTTCCTAAAGCCCTTAGTCCCATGAATAATAAGCTTTCTAGGTGCCATGGTAATTAATGAGCTCACTAAAAGGTCATCATAATTGATTTCTCCTTCAGGGAGATCATTCATAAATTCCTGAAGGCACTCATTTGTGATTTCATGCTTATTCTCATCCAGCAGTATATATTTATTGTCGTAGCCTGCAATAATATGAATTACATTAAACTTAGGTTCCTGTATATCTACAAAATACCTTAAAAGTCTTATGAATTCTTTGTATTCCCTCTCCATAAGAAAATCATCCACAGCCTTATCAACTATTTCTTCCAGATCCTTCACATAGTCTTTTAGTCGAAAATTGACAAAGCCATCTAGTATAACACTGTTGGAATGCTCAAAATACTCCAACAGTTTTTTTATTATAATGTTTCTTCTTTTTATCTGAAACAAACTATTCAAAAAACTTCTTTCTTCATTATTTATAATGCCAAGAGCAATCCTTTGTATTTCTTTCTTCTCCACCGAATTAAAATAACAGTAGTTGCTGTTTATTATCCTCAATATCAATTTTTCTTCATATTCATCAATTATATAATTTGCCAGAACATCAGATACATTCAATACCAACTCATTGTATAAATTAAAATATATATCTGAATGCTCATTTTCTTCTTCAATATGGCATTCAATTGAAGTTGAGCCTTCTGAATCAATAACATCTATAATTCTATATTTTTTGCACAACTTATTATTTGAGTTAAGTTCATTTGCTAAGCATTCTTTTAATCTGCCAGCACTTTCATTAACTCCAATACAAAGAAACTGCATCAACTTCACATCCCTTCAAACGTAGTATATGTCTTAGCAATTTGTTGTATGCAGTAAGCGACATATACAATTTTTGGAACAATTTTCTTAGTTTCCAGCTCTTCATAATCAAATTACCAATTTTGCAAAGCATATCCTTGCTCATGCATTTTACTATTTAATAATTCTCATTTTTATAGTATATTATATGCTGGTGAGTATAGTAAGTTACAATGAAGGATTATGTTTGAGAATATCTGTCAGACCGTCAGAAGTGGCATAATTGAGCCAATATCCATCACAGGTTCATCAGAAAGCGAGACGTGCTCAACACCTTTTTGATGTAGAAAATCAAGGATTTTCATTGCCGATTTTAATCTATGTATATTTCCTGCAACTGCGAACTTTTTTTCATCAATAAGACCTGTGGCTCCTCCGATAAAACCACTTTTGATTCCCGGCAACAATATATCGTCTTCCTCTATTACCAGTACATCGAGCCCCTTTCTCTCTGCAACCTTGGCAATCCCCTTATCAATAGTTATTATTGAGTTTTCATCCACCACCGATATTGCACATTTAGTGTAGCCTTGGTTCACATGTACCAGTTCCACGCCGCGTTTGTACAAATTCTCCTTAAGAATCCTATCCGTGTACCGGGCGTTGTGAAACGCAAGATTTCCTACCCTTGCCACATTATAACAAACACTTCCGGGATATTTTGCCGTAAGGGGTTTCTCTCCCTCAATCAATAAAAAGCCCATATCCTCAAGTGCAGCTACAACAGCCATGCTTGTTCTAGGTGCATACACTATCAAGTTATCACCTAGGTGGTGAAACACAGCATCGGGGTGGTAGGAAATAGCCGGATACAGCCCTTGATAAGCCTCCGTCTTTATAATCTTAATGTTCCCTTCCGAAAAGCCCTTTTCAAGGCCACTGCTAACTCTTCCGTCAACCAGTGCAAGCCGTACTCTTTTTTTTGGTATGTTGGGTATATTAATAAAGTTCATTTTCTCCTCAGCCATAACCGTTTTTACTCCCTCGATGCACATAAAATTATTTTTCATAAGTTATCACATTTTTGCTTTTATGTTCATAATATATAATATCTCTAGAAAATAATTTTATCATAATTTCTAGGCAAACATTATTTAGTTCATTAAATTTATTTATATACTATTTCATGCGAACAGTGCGTAAAATATATTGACAACAAGCTGTTTTAAAAATAAAAGTGTATAATTGGAAAACAATGGTTAGCCAGCTACTAGCTGCCGTTTACTTTTGTATCCGGTAGTTATTTAAATAAACCGCACCTTCAAAAAAGGTGCGGCTTTTAATTAGTGGGATTTCACGAAGTGACCAAAAAGCTCATGGGCTCGATGCTCATGAGCTTTTATTTAGGGGTACATTAAATAAACCTTTTATGGGAACAATATATTCAGATACATTTAGTATAGTGTTTGTCAAATATTTATTCAATGAAAATCCTGCGAACTTGTTAAATTCTCAATATTCTCGGGTTTTCTGCTGCATAGATAATTTGAGAACACACTACTAGTGATCGCTAACAGCCTTTGTCATAATCTTTTGGACAGGAGTGATATTATGACAACTATCAACTGCTCGTCAAATTGTATTCATCAACAAGAAGGCAAGTGCACACTTGATATTGTCACAAAAAACTCAGCTTCAGTCTCGTCCGATTGTGCTTTCTTTGAAGAAAAAACAGCAAAGCAAGCTATTGAGAAAGCCACAGGATAAACCCAACCGAAAAGCAAAGGGGCTGCAGGCCCCTTAAGCTTTTACCGTGGGTAGAAATGGGTGCATTAAATAAATACGAAGAAAAATATACACCGTAACAGAAACCTCTTGGCACTTGCAGCAACCTGAAAAATGATATATATTCCCGTCTTTGACACACGGTAAAAGCATGAACCCATCTCCTGCCAATACTCTCACAAGAGAGTTTTTTAAAATGCCATTTCAGCATTTAATATTCAGGCAAGAAAATCATTTTTTAAGAAATGCCCCCGGGATTACTAAGATATGGCGTGTGA
>JAAYTO010000253.1 GCA_012523755.1 Clostridium sp.
CTCCCTTTGTATAATTTCTTACCCATTTAGTATAACCCCACTTTTCATTATCTATGGGTAATATCTTACTACAAAGGCTCAATAAAGTTTATCTGTAATTTATGCCATGGCTTAATCTTCCTTCATGATTTCACCGTGAGAAAATATGGATGATTCTATATGTAATATTTGGGTAGAAAAAAGGACCGGTAGTAACCGGTCCTTCAAAAGTTAATTGTTATTAAAACGGCAATTTATCAATTTTTCTGAGAACGAATCTCTTCAAAATTGTTACATCGGTTGAATCTACTGAACCATCATTATTAACATCTGCTGCTTTTTCATCATATGAACCCGTATATTTACGAAGAACAACTCTCTTCAAAATTGTAACGTCAGTTGAATCTACTGAACCATCTCCATTGACATCACCATATACGGTGGATATTGTGCCACCGCCACGGTATACCAATTCTGGGAAGTAAGTAGCCAATACACCCATACCAATTGCAAGGTCTACTTCATGCCAGAAACGGTGGTAGTTCATTACAGGGTCTTCGCCCCTCTGATATGCTTGATATACCTTCTGATAGTCAGGATCCTGTTTGTATTTTGAACGAATGTCTATGAATTTAACTCCAGGCTCAATCCTATCGCCATTTGCCATTGTTCCACTCCAACCACTTGGAACATATACTTCTTGTTCAAAGAATCTGCTGTAATCTCCACGAGCTTCTTCAGTTACAACACCTTTTCCGTCTTCACAGTAATAATTGTACCAAGCACGGTTAACCAATTCAGCTGCCATATCTCTTGCTTGTGTATTAAGTTTTCCTTCCCATTTTTCTGTAGCTGCAGCATAAGTTGCCAAAGCATTTGCCAATGAACCGGTAACACCAAGGTCTGCACCCCAAGTATCAATTGTTACGTGAAGGTTTGGATTTCCGGTATATGTTCCAGTCCATGTATCAGGTTGTCCTGTCCATATCTGATCGCTAGGAATTTCGAATGTGAAATCATCATGTAATTTTACTTCGCTCATAGCCCAGTTAGCCCATTTTTCAACCAACGGCTTGATTCTTGAATCACCTGTTTCAAGATAAAGATCCATCATACGTTGCATTGACCAACACTGCATACCGAACCATTTATTACTACCTGGGTCAGCATATACAGGATGCTCAACATATGCCATACCATAGAATGTTGATGTACCAGCAGGATATTTTTCATATCTACCATTCCATGAGTTAGTTGCTCCACCAGCAATACCACCTTCTGCGGATTGTAACCACTGATAGAACTCAATCTGTCTGTCTAAGCTATCTGCCCAGTCTTTCTTACCTCTTGAAGACTTCGGAGCAAATGCAGGAACCTCAGCCATAATCCATGCTGCAAACGGGCTCTGATAACCAAAGTGTGCATGGCTGCAACCGATCTTCCATGCCCAAGCATCTTTAATTCCTCCACCCCATGAAGTATACCATGCCATCAAGTAGTGAGCACTGTCATAACCTGAACCAGGAGTCTTGTCCTGTGCACCAATCTTCATGAAGTACTTGTCAAACATGTCATTTCTTAAGAAATCACCCATTTTTGATGCTTTTGCTACTAGATCGGAAACTTGCGATTCCTTACCCTGATCCTTAGCCCATTTCCATGCCCAGTATATTGTCTGTATTGCACGTGCCTCAGCATCAGGAGCATTGGTATAACGCCACTGCTGTGCATAGCTGTTGTCTATTGTATATAAATCAAGGAATCCGTTTGGTCCACCGAACTTGAATTCTTCAATAGACGGATGCGGTATGGTTTCCCATGTTGACTCCTCTTCACCTCTTTGGAAGGTGTTTATAAACGTTGCCACTGTTCCTGTTCCATAACCATACCAGTTGTCAACGTCCATGAGCCAGTGCATTAAGTACATGTCAGGACCATATGCGGATGTTAAATCATTATGCACCGGGTCTTGACCTACTGTTACAGAGTTGAACTCCAACTTTGAAGGATACAGTGAAGGATCCTGATATTCATTAGCATATGTAGCAGGGCTGCTTGGTGAATATCTTGCCATACCCGGCTGCTGAGTACTATCAGGAATTATCCAATCCTCCATTATCTGCCATGCCTCTTGCAACGGAGCCCAGTCTCCTGTGAAATTACCGTACATTGCTTCAAGCCATGTATAGTAACTGAAAGCCTCACTTGTTGTAACATGACCGTAGTCAGGTGCTTCAACAATCATTGTCTCAATGGAGTGATAAGGTATACCCTCATCTGGACTAAAGTAACCATTTGCTGGATCTTTAATCCTTTCATAAAAATCCAAGAAAAGCTCCTTATAGGACATACCGTCATACCAGTCAGGTGCTTTTGTAGGTCCTGCTAATGCTGTCATAGGAACCATTAAGGTTACCATCATAACAATTGCAATTAGAATTGAAATTTTTCTTTTAACCATTCTCTCCCTCTTCTCCTTTCAAATATCAATTTTATTCTTTTTAAGTTATATGATGATTGATAATGCAATTTACCCACAATTCATCCATTCCCCCTTTTTGCGGATACATTTTACAAGCATTATTTACATCATAAAACTAAGCTGGACTTAAAACCTTCCAAATTAATATTCAAATTTAATTAATATTTAACGCCATCCTTGAAACTAAAAAATCATTATTAATACCTATTTATTCAATAAGTAATTATATACTTATACTCAAATAAACTATTTATAACACACAAAATTAATACCTACTGCCAAATGAGCCATGCATTTGATAAGAATTGACAAAACAATCCGCAAATCAATCCAATAGAGCTTAAACGTGCTATAACGATAATAATGAAAGGTTTGGAGAACACTAACTATTAGAAAACGATAATAATGATTGCGAAAAAAGTTTTTACGCGTGCTTAACCAATACTTCAATAATACTACTTTTCCTGTGGGAATTTTAAAATAGGCTGGTAAAATCCTAACAACAAATGCACACAAGCAAATTAAGCAGTCCAAATATTCAGTTTTCAATGAGCCAAAGCATCAATAGCTTTACCTAATATATAATTTCGCATATATTTATTTGTTTTGGGGGGTAAAAAAAGAAATCAATTAAAAAAACGATTTTTTGACAAAAATACTAAAAAAGTTTCGTTTTTTTAGTATAAGACTTAAGAAATATTTATTATGTAATACAAACCCTCCAAATACTTCCCCCGCTAACAAAATCATTTAGCAATTTGCAGCAATTCTAAACCTACTATCATTCTAAACTTTATCTTAATTATAATACACATCGCCTTTCTATGCAAGTAATAAAATTATGTTGTTTGTGTCAAGTAAAAGTTGGCAATGATCTCTTCATCCTGTTATTTTATTGGTTTACTTGCTTTGAAGGTCAATGTGAAATCCTCATACTTTTAATTTAGTGAACTTCTTTCTGGAAAGTTTGGCTGGTTATGCATTA
>JAAYTO010000254.1 GCA_012523755.1 Clostridium sp.
CTCCCTTTGTATAATTTCTTACCCATTTAGTATAACCCCACTTTTCATTATCTATGGGTAATATCTTACTACAAAGGCTCAATAAAGTTTATCTGTAATTTATGCCATGGCTTAATCTTCCTTCATGATTTCACCGTGGATCATATTGATAGAAATGATTAAATTAAATCAGAGATGATAATATAGGAAAATGTGCTATACAGAAATAAAAAACGATATTAAGAATAGGTTCAGTTGCGGGCGATACTGGTCAGACTGTATGAAAACCCTTGCAATGCAAGGGTTTTCATAAAAATTGTTGGTGGAGGCGAGGGGAGTCGAACCCCTGTCCGAAACCATGTCCACAAGAGCTTCTCCGGGTGCAGCCCTCGATTTAAAATTCCCTCAACCTAACGCCCAAGGGCAGGCTTTAGATATCAGTAGCCTTTAAAATCCGTCGCAGCTCAAGGCTAACACTGCGATAGTTCTAGAGTTTAACCTTCCCGCTCAAAAGGCCTGACTTAATGACGCCAGCTACCCGAGGTGCAGAAACCCCGGACTGACGGGCCGCCTATATTAGGCAGCAGCTAAAGCGAAATTATCGTTTTTAGCGTTTATTTTAGTTTCTCGTTTTTTAAAGAGGCCAACGAGAATCCTCTACCCGCTACTCAAGCTTCAACAATCCCGTCGAAACCATTACGCCCCCATGTATAATTATTAAGTTTTCACAAAGACTTTAACCAGCCCGTTTATAAATTAACAAGGATTGGGCAATTCCTTCATCAATATCTGGCACTGTCTTTTAACCTTCTGTCAATCTCCCTTTGTGCATCCTTTTTTGCAATGTCTTCCCTCTTGTCATACAGCTTTTTACCTTTTCCTATACCCAGTTCAATCTTTACCTTGCCTTTTTTAAAGTAGACCTCCAACGGTACCAGTGTCATTCCCTTTTGCTGAATATATCCAATGAGTTTGTTAATCTCAAACCTGTTTAAAAGAAGCTTTCTGTCTCTTAAAGGGTCTTTATTGAATATATTCCCCTGTTCATAAGGGCTTATATGCATACCATATATGAATACCTCGCCATTTTTTATATTGGCATAGCTGTCCTTGAGGCTAACCTTGCCGGCTCTGATTGATTTAACTTCGGTACCCGACAAAACAATGCCCGCTTCAATGGTTTGCTCAATAAAATAGTCATGCCTAGCTTTTTTATTTTGTGCTACAACTTTCTTTTCTTCCTTTACCATTATATTACCGCCTGTCAGTTTAATGTTACAGATTGACCGGATAAAAATAACCCTTCCCAGAGAAAGGGCATGTTTCACAACATATTTATCGTGCTTTATTATTATAACATTTCTATTCTTTCTGTCAAGTACCCTGCTGCTTTTGTTTGTGTCAAGTAAAAGTTGGCAATGATCTCTTCATCCTGTTATTTTATTGGTTTACTTGCTTTGAAGGTCAATGTGAAATCCTCATACTTTTAATTTAGTGAACTTCTTTCTGGAAAGTTTGGCTGGTTATGCATTA
>JAAYTO010000255.1 GCA_012523755.1 Clostridium sp.
GTTCCTTGAGCAAATTAAAATCACTATCAATAGATGCATTACAAGACATTAAAAAAGTAGGAGTAGAAATTTCCGACGATATAGGAGATGGCCTTAATAAAATATTTAAAAATAATAAAGGCCTTGAAGCTGTAGGTATTGGACCAGTAGGCTATTTTGATGATATAGGTAATATAAAAAAGGTAGATACTTCTGAGATACCACCTTTAAATGATATTCAAAACAATTATAATAAGATTGTTAATGGTGGAGAGGGTATAGAGGGAGGCTCTGACTCTAAATTAAAGGAGGTATTTAATACTGCAGAAAATTATAACTTGAGTGATGATACATTTAATAATCATATATTGGATAGACATGGTTCAAATTCCGCATACAATAATAAATCACATTTTAATACTGATTTTGATATAAAAGCTGGGATTGATAGTACATTGAAAGGTGATAATTTTATTGTGAAACCAAATACAGGTGAACGAAGTGGATACATTTTTGAACAAACTTTTAAAGATGCCATAGGTGTAAATAGTAAAGGAAAACCATTATATACTTTGAAAGTGGTTATAGATGAAGGAGGAAATGTCATAACGGCATTTCCAAAAAAGTAGGAGGTAATAATGAATTTTTATATTGGTAATTCGATAGAGACACTAAATAAAAATGATAAAAATGTTGAACTGGATGATGAAATGGTAGAATACTTATATTCAATAAAAGAATTAATACCATATGTAGCTTTTTTTACAATTGACCCATATTCAGATTTAGTAGTAGAAGAAGAGGATATTAGTGATATTATTATGATGTGCAAATATGTGATTAAAGAACAGATATTAAATGCCTATGATGAAAGCGAAGAGTTAATTTTAGTAATCAATGAATTAAATGATTTATGTCATAATGCTTTAAAAAAAGGTGAGAAGATAATAGTTATAGGTGATTAATAAAAATAGCAAGAGTCAGTAGATGAAGAAATCTACTGACTTTTTATGCGTGCAACTTTACTGTTCCAAATACCTTATGATTAAGATTGTATAAGTGATAAAAAAGCCACAGCACTATATAGCTTATGTGGATAAACTACCAATCCTCATATAGCCAATAATGGTGTTAGGGCTTTTTTCGTTTATACTATAGAGAAATATACTAAATATAAATGTAAGTATAGACTGATATTAATTAATAGTATATAATATAATTACAAAATAAAGCAAAGGAGGCAAATTTTCATGGCAGATTTAATTAACATTCGTCCCACAAGGGATAGTGCCACATCGGAAGAAATGGATGCAGCTGCAAAGGCTCTGGGTATGTCCAGGAATGAGATGATACTTAAAGCAGTCGATATCATTCGTGGATTTGATGTATCATTCTACCGCAAACTAGAGCAGTACAGCCAAAGATGCAAAGTGCCGATGTCCATTGCAATTCAAAACACAATGGTGAAACTGTGGGCACAGGACGCTGCTCGGGCAAAAGCTTGGGATGGTTATTCCAGAGTGCTGGATGAATTCATGCAGGTAGGTGACGAGACCATCGGAGCAAAGGAACTCTATGAAAGAGTTTATAAGCAGACTTATGATGAAGCAACCAAGGAGAGGTTTGAGGAGTTACAGGAGAAGTTAAAGAGAGGCCATAATATGACAGAGAAAGAAGAAGCATTCTACAATGACTTTAAAAACATTTACGGATATGTTCCAAAGCAAAGGGAAGAGGCTCTTGAAGAAGGAATGTCATTCTGGGAAGGAGAGGTTGGCTTTGACGAGCTCACTAAAGGAAAGTAAGAATGCGAGCTATGAGGTCGTTGTAAGATGTCCTCATTGTGGGCAAAGATTAATGGATGCTGAGTACGTGGTCGTAAGGATTAAATGTCCAAGGTGTAAAAATTATGTAGTACTTAGAATAGAAAATAAGTGAAAATCAATAGACAAGAGTTGAAGAAAAGGATGGTATGAAAAGTGAATAAATCTGGCACAGAGCCACAAAGGGAGCAGATGACTCACCTATAGTGCCTGGCAGATAGTCTAAAAAACTATTTGTCGGGCTCTATTTGATTAATCCCGGCATAGCAGGGGGTGAGAGAAGAAATGAACCAATTTATGAACATTCCAGAAGAATTAAAGCAACTACCACAGTGGGTGTGTCGTAAGGAGAAAATACCCTTCAATCCGGAGACAGGAGCACCAGCAAAGGCAGGTCAGCCAGCTACATGGGCAAGCTTCGAGGAGTGTGTGAATGCTCTTGATGGTGGAGGTTATGACGGTATCGGCTTTGAATTCAAAAATAATGGCATTGTGGGAATAGATCTAGATCATGTGATTGCAGCGGATGGCTCATTATCTGCCAAAGCTGCTGAGATTGTAGCAATACTAGACAGCTACACAGAGTATTCGCCTAGCGGGAAAGGACTTCATACTTTCGTTAAGGGAGATATCCCTGTAGATGGCAGGAAGAAAGGTTTTATCGAGATGTATAAAGCCAAAAGGTATTTTACCATGACAGGAAATGTCTATGGCAAATTGAAGCCTATAAATAAGCGTTGTGAGCAGGTGATGCAGATATTTAATAAGTACTTCACCAACCCTGTATCGGTCAATTCAACCATGGAAGCTGATATTAATAGCTCTTGTATCAACAAAGGTAAGGATTACCTTTCCGTCGGACTTGAAAAGGATGCTGTGTTCAAGGCTCTCTGGAATGGTGAGTATCATAGCGAGAAGTGTACCAGCGAGAGTGAGAAAGACCTTGCACTAATGGGAAAGTTACTCTATTGGTGCTCCGGTAATGCAGAAGCAGCCATAGAAGCATTTATAGGCTCACCCTACGCTAAGGGTAAAGATGACAAGCACACAGCCAAGTTGGAACGGTCTGATTATCTGCAAAGAACTGCGGTGAAGGCAATGCAAGGCTTGTCATCTACTGCTGCTAGTGATGATAAAAAATATATTAGGAAGTTTGCAAAGGGCACTGCTGAAATTCAAGAAACGCTGGAGCATTTACAGCCTCATATCAATTATACCTGCGATGACAAGGGCAATGGTGAATTATTTGCTGATGTATTTAACAGTGTTGCAAGGTTTAATGTTACAGCGAATGAATGGTTTGTCTATGATGGCAGGGTTTGGGTTAAGGATATGGGAGGTATGCATGTGTCTAGAATGGCGAAGCAGTTAAAAGATGAACTCTTGATGTTTAGTGTGTCCATCGAAAATGAGACCCAGAAAACAGCTTACCAAAAACATATCCTCAAAATGGGCAGTAGAGCAGTCAGGGAAACCATGGTAAAAGATGCAAGGGATAAGTATTGTATCAGTAACGAAGACATTGATAAGGATTTGGATTTGCTTAATTTACAGAACGGTACCTTGAACCTCAAGACCTTTGAGTTTAGGGAACATAGGGCAACCGACCTTATTAGTAAGATTGCCAATGTGAGCTATAATCCAGCTGCTAGAAGTGAATTGTGGCAGCACTTTATCAATGAAGTCATGCAGGGTGATGAAGAAAAGATTAAGTATCTGCAAAAGGCTATCGGTTATGGCATAACAGCAGATACCTCTCTTGAAACCTGTTTTATCCTCTATGGTGCTACTACCAGAAATGGTAAATCCA
>JAAYTO010000256.1 GCA_012523755.1 Clostridium sp.
ACCACAGCGGTGTTTCAACGAGGCTAAATATATGCTCACTGCCTGAAAGGCTAATCGGTACTCGCCACTTATAAAAGTTTTGGATATCTACCGCCTCGTTATAATATGCCGACGTTTTTAATATTTTTATTAATTATATACAATACGGATTCCTTTTTCAAGAATATATGCTCTTGAGTGCATTAAATAAATGTGAAGAAGAATATACGTGAAAACCAAGTAAAGGACTTGAAATTGAAAAATCAAGTCCTTTTTTAGTGGGATCTCACCAAGTGAAATGACCAAAGAGCGATGGAGGCTCGATATCCCGGAGCTTTTATTAATAATTATATGCTTAACTTATTTTCCTTGGAACCATAATTTGCTGCCCAACCTCAATTACATCATCCCGATTAATCTCATTAACCCTGCATATGTCTTCCACCGTTGTACAATACCTTTTTGCAATTTTCCATAGGTTATCTTCGGGCTGTGCAAAGTATATTGTAATACTGGGGTATTTATTGAGACATCTCTCCTCAACAGGGCTTTCCGTGATGTCTGCAATAAAGGAAATGTCCATAGGATCTATAATCTTAACATTTATGTTTAACACAATTCTTATCTCAACTTCATTTGCTGAAAGCATGCTGTAGTTGCAGTGCTCAACCTCCATATCCACATCACACTTTGTACCGGGTTTTATGCCGTCAACCTCGATTCTTTGATTAAAGGGTAATTCACTGTTATATGAAAACACAGGCTGTTCAGTGTTGTTTGCTACATAAAGGATACTGCTTTTTACAGCCCCCTGCAAATCCACAAAACCGTTCTCGCAATTATACTCAAATAGGCTGGGTTTGCACAGAACGTTAAACACCTCAGAAATATCCGGGCTGTTTCCATCAAGGGTCACAATTTCCTTCAGTGATACCTGGCTCTTTTCCTTGCTTATAAACCTATTGATTTTCAACAGCTGCCTGTCATAATCAATACGTGATTTTAAGCCGTAAGCATCGGATATGATTTCCATAGCTCGCTTATCCGTTGCCCTGGCATCAAGACTTACTGCTATCTCTGCCTTCAATACCCTCAATTCTCCGTCGCTGTCTTCGGAAGGACTGAAAAATACATTTTTAATACCATAGTCTACCTCGCACTCTGACCTTTCTCCTATGCCCGGTAGATCAATAAACTGGGCAAAGGGGATCTCGTGCTCCATAAACTGAATACTTCTTTCCTCATTATCGCCTATGTAAAGTGTCAATATATTTATATCTCCTTTGGCAATAATCTTGTTGTCATCAATTCTACAATCTTTTCCCACTATTTTAACGTCACTTCTTAGTATTTCCTTAATAGGAGGCTTTCCCACCGGAATTTCCAGATCTTCCTCCGCATTATATAAAACATTGTTTTCTCCAAGATAGCAATACATATCCACTTTATCCTTCAAGATCTGTATGCCTTCGACTCCCCTTATATCATTGATAAACTCTTGGTCAATTTCATCCATGACTTTTGCACTTATTTTTAAAATGGTTTTTACATTGATTTTTCTTCCATTCAGTATTTTATAATCGATGTGCTCTACTTCACACCTTGCCTTTGTTTTCATTCCCGACCGGGCATCGAAAACGTCAACACCATAGGAAAAATCACCTGTGGTATTTATACTCTTTGCGGCTTGCTCATCGTCGTCCGAGATGTAAAGTATCTTATATCGAAGGGTACCATCCACATGTACCCTGTCCTGTGAAGCTTCAGATTCTACTGTCACTACCTCTCCATCTAAAAGAAGAATTCTTGCCACATCCGGATTAATGTCCGGTACGATTATATCATGCTCAACAATTGTCTGTGTTGAGTCTTCACCTATAACATAACTGATTTTTGCGGACTCTCTTACAGTTTCAAGGGACATTCCTCATCCTCCTCTTACACATTAATAAATATCAAATTGCACTCACCAAATCTCAACTAACCCAGGGTCACTGCGAAACAAATACCTGACTATTAATATATATTGACAGGTCTTATAAAATATGCTTTTGGCAAGAATAAATGTTTAATTTTTTTGATTTAGATTAATAATTTAATTAGTCCGCCTTGTATATAAACTAAAGTTTTAATTATTTGAGTGAAGAAAAATGCCCCCATAATCAAAAGCTCATAGGCATCGAGCCCATGAGCTTTTTGGTCATTTCATTCCGTAAAATCCCACTAATTAAAAGAACCGGATCATAAAATCCGATTCTTTTTCGTCAGGAAAACCTGTTAATCTAATCCTCTATACATTTAAACACCTTTTAGCTTACATGTATCTTTCTGTTATCCTTGCAAACTACTATTTCAACTGCTTTCGTAAGTATGTCCGTATAACTGTAAGATACTCTCCTTGTTGCTTCATAATCATTTTCAAATTTCACTACGAAGATGCTAGGATAGGTGTTTTCGAGTATTCCCTCTTTAATAAATGCCTTTTTTCTTCCCTTATTGGCTTTAAGTTGAATTTTCTGGCCAATGCAGGTCTCTATATCTTTTCTAATCTGAAACAGGTTACTCTTCTCTGTCATTAAATCACCTCATCTTCTGTTTGCAATCATTATATCATAACAACCTCTGCTTGTCAAAGAAAAGTATATATTATAACAGGGGTAATTTGCATGTGTCAAGCTTTTTTTTGCAATGGTTTAGTTACATCTAATTCCTCTAAACCTTATTAGTACAAAATATTGTTTGTTTGTCTGTAAGTTCATCAATATCTAGTATGTCCATTCCAAAAAATTCTATCCAAATTTATTAACCCATAACGAGGCAATACTTTTCCTCCGCCTCTAAAGGTAGCAGGCAACCTATAAACCTATGAATTATAAATTCGATGGTTCTTGGGGAAAACCATCTCTGTATTTCCCTCTTGTTTCTATACCTCCTATGCCTTTTGTTCCTGTAATTGTTTTTTGTATAACCTCACGAGGTTTTACTATTTGATTTATACTTGTAAAGGCAATTCTTTCACATACCATCACAGGATCAAGGGCATGAATAAGTACCCTATAGGGGGAACTTGCATAATTTGCACCAGCTTCAATCAATTTGTTGTACATGGACTGGCATGCACCAGCAAAAATAACCAAACTGTCAAGGTCACTGTCAAAGCGTCTTGCCGCCTTAACCGAATCAATAAAGTATTTCGAATTTCTATAGTTATTTAAATCCTCATACCCTTTTTCACTTTTAATTACTCCATCATGTCCTGTCAACACGAGAATATCAGGTTTGTAATCTATCAACAGGTCATATATTTTTAATGGCTGTTCTTTCTCCTTTACATATACCCCCACAGCATCAATACCGAATTTTTTGTATGATGCAAGGCAGGTGCCTAAATAATCATTATCCCCATCAATATGAAGCACCCTACCAGGCCTTGAAAAGTTCTTATCTCCTTCTTTAGAAGTTGTGCGAAAGAATTTTTTTTTTTGCTTTTTAAATGTAGATGCGGTTATGTTCCGAACCTTTTCATCCACCGACATATTGACCCTTGCATTATATTCCCTGACATAACTTTCCGGTTGTATCATGAGATCTGATTCTGGTGCATCAGCCTCCAACCTATAACAGATGCCTTTTAGTATTGCTACTCTTTTTCCTCCCTCATTTTTTATATCAGCAACCTTAAACAGTATATCGGAACCATAGGATTTTCTTGCTACAATATCTCCAATTTTAAAATCCATAAATACCACCCTAATTTTTATTCTCTCTACTATACATAATATGTTTTAAGGGGTTCATTTGTGAGAGCTATTGAAATACTATACCAACAAAGGATATAATGAATTATATTGTAAAAGTATCCTTATTACTGTCTGACTTTTATACAAGGAGGGAAAAACCATGTTAACAGATATTCAAATAGCCCAATTATGCAAAATGAAGCCAATAAATCAAATTGCCTCAGAACTTGGCATAAAGGATGATGAGCTTGAGCTCTACGGTAAATATAAAGCAAAACTAACCGACGATCTTTGGGAAAGGGTAAAGGATAGACCTGACGGTAAATTAGTTCTTGTTACAGCCATAAACCCCACCCCTGCCGGTGAAGGAAAAACCACAACCACCGTTGGGCTTGGTCAAGCAATGGCTAAGATAGGGAAAAAAGCAATAATCGCTTTGAGGGAACCCTCTTTAGGTCCAGTCATGGGAATAAAAGGCGGTGCTGCTGGAGGCGGATATTCCCAGGTAGTACCCATGGAAGATATAAACTTACACTTCACAGGGGATATGCATGCCATAACAGCGGCAAACAATCTTCTCTCTGCTGCTATTGATAACCATATACAGCAGGGTAATGCACTTGGTATCGATCCAAGGCAGATAATCTGGAAAAGGGCAATGGACATGAATGACCGTGCCTTAAGAAATATCATTGTAGGCTTGGGAGGTAAAATAAACGGCACTCCTAGGGAAGATAGCTTTTTAATAACCGTGGCATCGGAAATTATGGCTATTCTCTGTCTCTCTACAGGAATTATGGATCTAAAAGATCGGCTCGGCAAAATAATAATTGGATACACCTACGATGGAAAACCCGTTTCAGCCCGGGATCTTAAGGTTAACGGTGCAATGGCTCTCTTATTAAAGGATGCCATAAAGCCTAACTTGGTACAGACCCTTGAAAACACGCCCGCACTTATGCACGGCGGTCCTTTTGCCAACATAGCCCACGGATGCAATAGCATTATAGCAACAAGGATTGGGCTGAAGCTTGCTGACTATTGCATTACAGAGGCCGGCTTCGGTGCTGATTTAGGTGCCGAAAAGTTCTTAAACATCAAATGCAGGTATGCGGGTTTAAAGCCAGATGCTGTGGTTCTTGTGGCTACAATAAGAGCCTTAAAGTATAACGGCGGTGTAAAAAAAGATATGCTGGCTACCCCTGATTTAAATGCCCTGAAGAAGGGATTTGTAAACCTTGAAAAACATGTGGAAAACATTACAAAATTTGGAGTCCCTGTTATTGTAGCCATTAATCACTTTTCCACCGATTCGGATGAAGAAACGGATTTCATTAAAAAGAAATGCGAAAGTCTGGACGTGGAGGTATCTTTTTCCAATGTTTTTGCCATGGGAGGAGAAGGTGGCCGGGAGCTTGCCGAAAAACTGGTTAAACTTATTGAAAATCAGAAAACTGATTTTAGATACCTTTATGATACCGACAGCACAATAAAGCAAAAAATAGAAACAATTGCAAAGGAAATATACGGGGCTAGAAGTGTTGTTTACTTACCCGCAGCAGAAAAAGCCATTGAAAAAATCCAGTCCCTTAACATGGATAAACTCCCCATTTGCATGGCTAAAACCCAGTATTCATTATCTGACAATCCTTCGCTCCTTGGAAGACCGGAAGGATTTGATATAACGGTGAGAGAAATAAAGCTCTCTGCCGGTGCAGGATTTATTGTTGCAATCACTGGTGATATCATGACAATGCCCGGGCTTCCAAAGACCCCGGCAGCAGAGAAAATTGATATAGATGAAAAGGGCGTAATTACCGGATTGTTTTAACAACAGGGTTTTGGATAAAGGCCAACACGTAGTTGGGGCATTTATGAGCTCTTTAAACGGCTGGATGTTGCACTGAATGTTACGTGGGATATTATATTGGATGTTGTGCGGTATGCTGCACACGATGTTGCACGGGACGTGGTGCGGTATGTTGCACGCGATGTTGCACGGGACGTGGTGCGGGACGTTACGTTGAATATTATTTAGAGTGAAGAAAAATGTTCCGGAAACTTAAGTTTGTGAAATATTTTTCTTCACTTTTATTTAATTCATCCATTTTAAACTTCAATGCATCCATTTTAAACTTCACCAGTTTATCAATTGAAAAACCCGTGTCCCTTTTTATTTTCACAACTCAAACTCCTTAAGGAATTCTTTCTGGTACTCAATTTCTTCAATCACCTCATTGAACCTGTGCATAAAACTTTTTCCTCTTTTGCTTCGCCGGCTGTTATAGTATTTGTTTATAACTCTCCAAAATTTTTGCGGAAACTGCAGCATTATTTTCATAACATCAAACTCTTCCTGCGTAATGGGTTCAACAGATGTGTATGCGTCAATTATTATTTTTGCCTCTTTTACATCCCAATTGCATTTTCTCAGCTTTCTCCTTAAAAGGTTTACAACATCATACATCTTTATTTCAAAACTGCAGAAATCAAAGTTTATAACCGATATCTCCCCTTCGCCGCATAGGATATTGCAGTGACTATAATCATGGTGGCAAAAGGATTTTTCCTTTCTACACCTATCAACAATTTCATTATATCCGGAAAGATTAATTTTATTAACCGCATCTTGACCCAGTTCATAAAAATAATCAATATACTTGAGTATAAGGTAGTCAAATTTGCCCTTCTCCCTTTGTGCAATCTTTTTTGCACGTTTTATTTCCTCAAGCCTTTTGTTAAAATAAACAGGCATATTGCCAAGATCATCTCTTATCAAACTGTTTTGGGGAGGAACATACCCTTTTGAAGCCTTGTGCAGCATCGCCAGTGTTTTAGACACCCTTATCACATCTTCCATCCTGTTAAGATCGCATTCCCTTCCTTTTATCTCCTCTCTAACAGTGTAATATTCACCGTTTATAAGCCCAAAGGGCTTCTCTTCCTTCGTGCATAAGTATCTATCTATATTTTTAAATCCGTTATTATATAAATGTTCTTTTGCACCATGTACGAACATTATCCGTTCCGGTGAAAAATTCATATTTTTTAGAATCTTATTACCCTCAGGTGTTTCAATAACATAATAGTTTTTTACCGGATAAATTTTTTCTACACATAAATTATATAGCCTTGATATTTCCTTCTCTATATCCTGCATTTTTTGTAACCCCCATACCATTATCTTTGCTTTATTTGAATGCAGAAAACATCCTAGAAATATGCATTCAACAGCTTCAAACGATGTAAGAAAATTTTTCTATCAACGAAAAATTTTCTTTGAACCCAAGTGCTATAATAGTTATAATATTTACACGTCCTAAAATTTAGAACAGGGTACATTAAATAAATGTGAAGAAAATATTTCACAAACTTAAGTTTTGCAAGTGCAGACCAATTTTTTCCCAGCGTTTAATACTGTTATGAAAAAATAGGAAGAGATAATTGTTATCAGTGGAATAAGAGGAAATGCATATCTGTCAAAAGCCATATACACACAGTGTACTGCAGTGTAATAAAGCAGAAGCATTATAATGAGACTGTATCTTTTAAGGCTTTTAAAGAGTAAAATCAATATACCTAAAATAGATGAGAAAATTAAAAAATAGTGATTGAGTATTACAAAGTTCGATGAAATTCCGAAAAATTGTTTCCAGTAAAACACAGTTCCCCATAACAGCCATGCCTTGTCTATGGTATACCATTTAAGGTATCTCCAGAAATCTTTTTTAAACCCTTGCTTTATCCTCATTTTTGCAACTTCTACCTCTGTCTCGTTTGTCTCAAAGGCGTTTTTTCCCAGTTTGTAATACACTACATTTTCCGGCGTTTGCTCGTAATTTATATAAGTCCCTTGGAGAAAAGGGTTTCCGCTAGATGCTGCAAGGGGTATAAATTCTCCGTACTCCAAGTAATTTCTTATCCACCAGGGTGACATTATAACAGCAAACATAATAAACATAATGCTCCCCAGCTTTACCATTTCCACAACCTTCAAACGCTTCTCCCAGAACAGGTAAATGAAAAGCATTACTGGATAGAGGGCGATGGTGGGTCTGCATAAAGTAATTACAGCCCAGAGGACACCTAAAAGTGCAAAGCGTGCTTTATTCGGTCTTTTTGCAATCAAGAGGCTTGAATAAATCAACAGGCACAAAAGCATCGTAAAAAGGGTTTCTGTAAGCACAAAACCGACAGTTATTATATTAGGGATATAAAAGGCAACAAAAAAAGAAGCCAATAATCCCACCTTCTCGTTGAAGAGTTCCTTTGCGATAAGATAAGTTAACAGTATTGTTACACAGCTAAAAACCGCCTGTATAATTCTTACTGCCTGAATTCCACGTAAACCGTAGCCAAACACCTTGAATATCAACGCAATGAAAAATGGGTAGGTTGGTGTTACAAACACCGTTGGCTCGTTTAAATTGTGGAATGTATAAATACCTCTTTTTATAAGAACTACAGCACTTTTAACGTAGTTTAGGTCATCACTTGAAAGGGTTAATCTGTTTTGATATTTTAAAATCAAAACAAGTTCTATAATAAAGGATATTAGTATAATTACTCCCAAGATAAGGTGTACTTTATTTTTATACTTCATTCTTTTATACTCCGTATGCATTATATACAGTCCTTTAAACACAACTAATTTTTATTCTTCTATAATGTTCTATATTGTTTTATGGCCTCATTTTGGCAATGTTGTGGTGTGAAATTTTGTCAGATAATAAGAAAGGATACCAGTACTAGCATCCCTTTACTGAACAATTATTATTTTATCCATTAATGCATTATTTAAACATAACAGTCTTTAAGGCAAACAACTTTCCTGTCCAAGTTATTGATTTTTTTATCAACCACAAAAAGAGAGTTAATCTTTTCTAATAATTTTTTTTCGACACATATATCAATTCTCTCTTTTTTCAGTATATCCCTTATAAAGTTCAGCTTAATTCCTGTAAGAGAATTATAAGTGTGTCCATCTATCCTCCCCTTTAAATAATAGACTTGACACAATTCAATGAAACGAACAGATTCTTCTAGGAGTCTCTTTTTTATATACTCCATATTTGTAGTTCACCCCTTCAGATATATTATTTCAAGCGAATATTTTCCCTAATTAACACCATTTAAATTCATCTTCTGTTTCTGCAATTTTTATTTGTTTCTCTTTATGAATCTCTCTATTTTGTAATATCTTATTAATTAGCATGTTTGTTTGTCTATATACTTTAGTATTCTTTACCCCTTTGTATACAACGATAACATCAACTTAATATATCCCTGCCAGCAACCAATTACTTTTCTAACTTTAAAATAAAATAATCTGAAATTATAGTGACAAATTAATGATCTTTCCCACGTAATGTTATACTATAAATTACACCTTGTCAATAATTGGCTTCAAAAAAATAAATATTTCCCTTTGAAAAATTCATCCAGTTGTATTAAGATTATGTCATATTACATATATATGTTTATATTTGTTTGATTTGAATATTATTTGGTTCAAGGTGGGTATTATGAGCAATTTAGGTTCACTATTTCGAGAAATAAGAATGAGTAAGAAATGGTCTATCCGGCAAGCAGCAAAAAAAATGGGAATCAGTTATTCATATTTAAGTATTCTTGAAAAGGGAGTTGATCCCCGTACTGGCAAGGATTCCAATCCAAAGCCGGAAACATTAAAGATTATTTCAAGGGCGTATGACTATCCTTATGAAGAACTAATGAAAGCAGCAGGGTACTTGGG
This sequence comes from Clostridium sp., assembly GCA_012523755.1. GTDB lineage: Bacteria > Bacillota > Clostridia > Acetivibrionales > Acetivibrionaceae > Hungateiclostridium. The sequence goes on from JAAYTO010000256.1 coordinate 9,475, forward strand.
TGATGATAACAGTATACCCAGAAAGTTTTCTTTGGATATTTTTGTTAACAATATAAATCTTTTAATTGAAAACATGACTATTGAAGAGTTTTCCCAGGACATATATCAAAAAACAGGTTACCATATAAAGCCTTCTCAAATAAAAAGCTATCTAAAAGGTGATATCAAGCCTTTTCCTGGAACCCTGCATATTCTTTCAAAATATGCGGAGGTTACAATGGACTTCTGGTACACTCTTAATAGTAAAGATACTCTTGAGAGGGAAAGAGAAAAATATCGACAAAACAAGATGAAATCGTATCAGGAACCTTTTTCAAAAGAATATGCCGTCTTCTATAATCTCCATAACGACATAAAAATCTTTCTATCTTCCGAAGAAAACATTTCTTACATTAAAGTAGCAATGGAAGCAAAAAAGAAAAATATAAAACCAAATACTTTAAAACTATTGATAGACACCATTGCGGAGGAAAAGAAAGGTTAATTGTTCAGGATATTTTAGGATATAAAGGGAAATATCTTATAAACAGCTTGACTCATATTAAACTGTTTGTTATATTTTAAAAAGAATTCAGGGGTGTGGTTATTATGCAGGGTATGTCATTTTTAAAGTTTTTGTTGGTCAGCTTTCCGGAGCATTTGTTATTTATTTTTTTAGGCTCTTTTGCAATTGGAAAGTACAGTTTCTTTAAAATTCGCTCAAACTACTATAGAGTTCTGGCCGTATCTTTTTTAATGATTGGCTTGAGTTATCTCTTTAAAGAAAAACTGGGTTTAGGAGCAGAAAGCACATTACTTATATTGTTTTCGTACATTATTTTAATTATATTTGTAATGAAATTTAAGTTTTATGAATCCATAGCAGCATCAATATTTGCATTTTCGTTGTTACTACTTGTTGAAATACCGGTAACAGTTGTAATGGGTTCTGTTTTAGGCGTAGAGAGCAACAAAGCTTTTATGGAAAACTTCACACTCTACTTCATGATATTTTTTGTAACCCGCCTGTTGCAGTCGCTTTTAGTAGTCCTTTTCTATCGCTTTAAATTTAAGGTTATAAACATGGAATACCCAAACAACATGGCCAATGAATACTACATACAATTGTTTGTTTATTTGATATCTATATGTACCCTCGGGTTCCTAGCTTTTTTGATGACACGAATGCTGCTCATTGATACAAATACGATGGTTTCGACACAGAATATATACCTTTTAAGGTTAAACATATATATAGCCGTATTTGTAACCATTATTTTAACGCTGGCAGTAAAAAGCGTATATGCGTTTTATAAGAATAAAAATACCCTTAATAATAATGAGGTTATCCAGAGTTTAGAGTATATACAAGGTCTTCTTAATGAACAAAACTACGAAGAAGCTAATGAAGCATTAGGCACTTTAAAAAAACACATCACCGAACAATAACCTATTCTAAAGAGCATAGGACTTCATTATGTATGAATATAATAAGAATAAATAGATAAATTTTCCACCTAACGCAGATACCGTACATAGGTCTATATAACTGGTATAAAAAATTACATAGGGAGGGAAAGAAAATGCTTAAAAAAATTCTTAGTTTAATCGCCGTTGCTCTTTCCGTTATTGCTATGATTTCCTCAAGCTGTGCCTGTTTATTTTTCTTCTATCAGCCTAAAGTTCCAAAAAAACTACTGCGTAATTAACCACATAATTTGAACGGGCAAAAACAGAGAAAATATTCCAGGGATTTAATTTTCTGGGATATTTTCTCTGTCTAATAGTTGCTCCATCAAGAATAAGTGCACAAAAAAACTGTCAGAAAGAGTCCTTGCGTTGTTCTTTCTGGCAGTTTTTGTTATTAATAAATTTCACCGAGGGGGCTCGATGCCCTCGAGCTTTTGTTTAAACCTATATTGTATCTAAGCTTCACCAGCTAATTTTAGCAGTGCCTCCCACCGTCTGTCCACTTCCTGCTGTATTTCTTCCAGCATATGCTCATTGCCGGCCTTGAAGAGATGCTTAAACCTTCCCTGCATTTTCAGGAACTCTCTTACCGGAAGCTTGTTCTTCGGTTTGTAGGTAATGTTATACTTTCCGTCAACAACTTCATAAAGAGGCCAGAAACATGTCTCAACAGCCATCTTGCTTACTTCCATAAGATCCGGAGTATTATACCTCCATCCCCTTGGACATGGAGCCAATACATTTAAAAATGCCGGTCCCGGAGTATAAATTGCCTTTTCAGACTTTTCATAAAGATCCTTCATATTTCCGATCAAAGCAGTCTGTGCCACATAGGGCAAATGATGATTTGCCATAACCTCTGTAAGATCTTTTCTGGACTGCATTTTACCCGGAATTACCTTTCCGGCAGGTGAAGTCGTAGTATCAGCATATTTAGGAGTAGCTGAAGACCTCTGGATACCTGTGTTCATGTATGCTCCATTGTCATAGCACACATACACCATGTCATGTCCTCTTTCCATAGCACCGGATAATGACTGCAATCCAATGTCATATGTTCCGCCATCCCCACCAAATGTGATGAACTTGGTATCTCCATCCAATTTACCTTTTCTCTTCAATGCTTTATACGCTGCCTCTGCACCGGATACTGTAGCAGCGGCATTTTCAAATGCATTATGAATAAAGGAATCTTTCCATGCTGTATAGGGATAAATAAATGTTGAAACTTCCAAACAACCGGTTGCACTGCCTATAACTGCATGATCTTCCGGTTTTAATGCCTTAAGCACATTTCTTACAACCACAGGTGCCCCGCAACCTGCACACATCCTGTGCCCGCCAGTAAGTCTATCGGGTTTTTTAGCTGCCTCTTTTAAATTATAAGCCATTTACCGCACCTCCTATTCTCTAACGCCCAGGTAATTGTAAACCGAATCTACTTTACCTGTTTCTGCGATTTCTAATAATTTATTGTAAACAACCTCTATATCATCAGCCTTAACGTCTCTTCCGCCCAGACCATAAATATAGTTTATTACCTTAGGATCGAATACTCCTTTTGCATAAAGAGCACTTGTTACATCGGTAAACAATGGGCCTCCTGCTGCATTAAAGCTATCTGCTTTGTCGAGAACAGCCACTGCCTTAAACTTTGATAAAGCTTCTGCTATTTCATCCACAGGGAAAGGTCTATATACCCTTGGCTTTATAACGCCAACCTTTTTGCCTTGTGCCCTGTACTGATCCGCAACATACTTTGCAGTACCTGCAGTAGAGTTCAATAAAACAATTACAACATCGGCATCATCAGTTTTGTATTCTTCAAATAATCCATATTTTCTGCCAGTGAGCTTATAGAACTCTTCTGAAACCTCCAAAATAACCTTCTTTGCATTCTTCATTGCTTCAGCCTGCTGTTTCTTATGCTCAAAATAGTGGAATTGCAAATCCAATGGGCCTACAGCAATTGGGTTTTCTTTATTTAAAAGATAGTGCTCCGGCTTATAATCACCTACAAAAGCCTTAACTTTATCGTCCTCTAAAAGTTCTATGTTTTCTATCGCATGAGATGTAATAAATCCATCCTGACAAACCATAAGAGGCAGCATTACATCAGGATTTTCGGCAATTCTGTGAGCCATAAGCATATTGTCATAGGCTTCCTGATTGGTCTCACTGTATAGCTGTATCCATCCGGAATCCCTGGCACCCATGGTGTCACTGTGGTCATTGTGAATATTAATTGGCCCGGAAAGTGCCCTGTTTATAGCTGCCATTACAATTGGCAGTCTTGAACTTGCTGCTATATATAAAAGCTCCCACATAAGTGCCAAACCATTGGCAGATGTAGCAGTCATTGCTCTTCCACCTGCAGCCTGTGCACCTATACATGCTGACATTGCACTATGTTCCGATTCCACTGCAACAAACTCTGTATCAACAGCACCATTGGCAACAAAGGTTGAAAAATACTGAGGAACCTCTGTAGACGGTGTTATTGGAAATGCTGCAACCACATCGGGATTTATCTGCCTCATAGCGATTGCTGTCGCTTCATTACCGCTTAACCTCTCTCTAATAGCCATTACATTTCCCCTCCTCTACACTTCTTCCACAAAGTCTATGGCCTTGAAAGGACAAACCTTTGCACACACGCCACAACCTTTGCAGTGATCATAATCAATACCTGTCATTTTCCCGTCTTCTACCAATATGGACGAATCAGGACAAACAGGATGGCATAGCAAACACTGTTTACACTTTTCCGTATTCCAGATAGGCTTCATTGAACGCCAGTCACCAGTTTTGAAAAGATGTGCATTTCCAGAAGAATCAATTACTCCCCCTGGCGTTATCTCCTTCCAGTTGACATCGGGCTTAATAGTTTTTAATTCCTTTTTGCTCATAAACCTTTCACCTCCTGCAGTGATCTCTCAAGAGCCTTTATATTTCCTTCAATAACCTCAGGTTTACTAGCAAATTTATGCTTAAATGAGCCCACCATATCTTCCAGGAATTCTTTTTCATCCATTACTCCGCTCACCTTTACTACAGCACCAAGCATAGGGGTATTTGGAAAATATCTCCCCAAGGTTTCTATGGAAATAGTTCTTGCATCAATGGTACAAACCTTTCCTTTATAACCCTTTAAAAGCGGTCTGATTTCTTCCGGGGATTTAGAACTATTAATAATTATAGCTCCATCTTCTTTAAGTCCTGATGTAACATCCACCGATGTTAAAAGAGTATCATCTACTACTACCACATAATCAGGCTCATAAATATTACTGTGAATGGAAAGCCTTTCGTCACTTATCCTGTTATAGGCTGTAATTGGTGCACCCATTCTTTCAGGACCGTACTCGGGAAAACCTTGAATGTATTTCCCGGTGTTGAATGCAGCATCAGCTAAAAGCAGTGATGCAGTTTTAGCACCTTGTCCACCGCGACCATGCCATCTAATTTCGACAACCTTGCCCATTTGGTAACCCTCCTCAATTGATTATAAATATATAGAACCTGTGGATAACACAGATCAATAGTTTTATGTTTGATAAAACGCAACTCTATATTTTAACAACATAAACTAATACCGATTACAGTATAAATCTTTGTTTATTTTTTGTCAAGAAAACTTATATAAGCCCGCACGGTAAAAGCATGAACCCATCTCCTGCCAATACTCTCACAAGAGAGTTTTTTAAAATGCCATTTCAGCATTTAATATTCAGGCAAGAAAGTCATTTTGTTCTGCGTCTTTAAAGTATGCTTCAACTTCCTCATGCAATAGGGGATGGTTTTCTTTGAGCGATAAAACATAG
>JAAYTO010000257.1 GCA_012523755.1 Clostridium sp.
AATTATTCGTATATTTCCCGAACGAATGTTATTTTTAATGTATAATTTACCACGTTAATGGCAATATTATTAATATAGAAATATCAACGTTGAATTTCTAAAGCAAAATTAATTTACACACTATTTCTGATATTCCCAATTATAATATTACCCTACAAACTAAGCTTCATAAATGTTGCTCCGTAACAGGGGTAAAAGAACCTTGCATCCTATCATCAGTAGATACAAAAAGAAACAAATACAGTTTCATAGATAATGATTAAAACTCAGGGATATCAAGTCCCTGAGTTTTATAGCATCTTTATTCTAAGAATTCTTCCGGATGGTTTTCAACATAAGTGGAATTATAAAGTGTTACTTCCTTTTCCTCATCATTCCATCCTACTTTCATATTGAGATTTTCACCAACAAATCTTAGTGGCAATACCGTTCTGCCCTCATGTATAAAAGGTGCTTCATCAACAGGTACTTCTTCTCCGTTTACTCTTGCAATATCCTTACCGATCCACAACTCAATAGTCGTGTCGTTTAACCTGACAGTGACTTTCTTTTCAACATCATCCCAACCAACAACAGCACCCAACGTTTCAGAAACATATCTTATTGGAAGAAATGTTCTTCCGTTCTTAATCATTGGAGCTATATCCATTTCTTTTTCCCTGTTATTTACATAATAATTTTTCTTTCCAATATAAAAACGTTGAACAATTTCAATATATGTTTCAAAATCTTTAAGCTCAATATCCAAATAGTATTCATTTACCGGACTGAAATCATCTATATAATTATCCGAAATATACAATTCTTTTAATCCGGTAAGATTTTTCAACGGATCAATATTAAATATTTTGTTATTTGACAAATTAAGCTTCTTTAAGCTGACCAATTTAGATAAAACGCTAATGTCATTAATATTATTGTTTTTTAAGCTGAGTTCTTCAAGGGCATTCAAATTGATCAAGTAATCCAAACTTTCTATCGAATTCGAATCCAAAACCAGCCTTTTAAGTCCATCTAAGCATTTAATATGCTGCAAATCACTGATATTATTATCGGATAAGTCTAAATCCGTAAGGTTAACCAAGTACTGTAAACCTTGCAGATCGGATAAACCTCTTCCGCTTAAATCTAATTCTTTGACTTTCAATATCTCTTCAACAGTAAAATTTGAATCCTTTTTATTAAGCTTTGCCTGAACTGCACTCTTTATTTTTTGCTCGTAAATACTAATCCTAATATCGAAATCCCTTTGCTTAAGTGCACTGAATATCTTTACAACCGGAGAATAATCAACTACAGGGTTTCCACTTATTAATAAATTGGATAAATTTGTTAAATTCCTTATTGGTGTTAAATCAGTTACACTGTTTTCGGTTATATCCAGATAAGATAAATTTTCAAAATACTGCAATCCCTCAATACTGGAAATTTCCCTTTCCGATATGATAAGGGTTTGTACTGAGGCCACATCACTTTTATAAAACTCACCTTCAGGAATTTTTATTATTTCACGAACAGCTGCTTCTAGGTTTTCATCTTCAAACACAATAGGCTTGCAGCTATCAGCAATTATTCTTCCACCTTTTTGATCCCATAAAACCACTCCGCCCAGTTCTTCCACAACAAATTTGATTGGAACAACCGTAACTTTTTCATTTGTTTCCGACCATACCATATTCAAAACCGGCGGAACAGCTATTTTTACAATTTTATCATTAACCTTTACAAAATCATTTCCGGGAGCTAGCTCCAACTTTTTATTTGTCATTTCCCTTGTAATCACGTATGTAACATTTGAACCGTTCTCAATGATGTTAACTTCCGCACCAAGAACCTCACATAAGGGAAACAAAGGTACATAAGTGGTACCGTTAAGTATCGTTGCAGGCGGATTCGTTTCAAACCCGATTCCATCGATAAAAACCTTTATTGGCTTATCTTCTGCTAAAGCTAACCCTTGAAAAGCCGTAATCAAAACAACAATCAATAAAAATATACTAATAATCCTTTTCACTCTATCTCCCCCATAATCTTTTTTCGTAAAATACACTTTTATATTGTAACGCTTTTATCTTTTAGGTGAAGGCATTTCAATAATCCAACCCGGTGTCGGCGTGGGTGTGGGTGTCGGTGTGGGTGTTGGTTTCGGTGTCGGCGTAGGTGTTGGTGTACTTGTCCGTTTAGGTCTCGGCGTCGGTGTGCGTGTAGGTCTTTTCGTCGCCACAACTGCAGGTTTAGGCGTTGGTGTTGGTGTTGGTGTTGGCGTAGGTGTTGGTGTAAATGTTGGTGTTGGCGTAGGCGTTGGTGTTGGCGTAGGTGTATTTGTTGGTGTAGGTTTTGGTGCGTTTGTAGCCGTTGGCGTTGGACTGGGAGACGGTTTTTCGACAGTCTTCCCTAGGGTTGAATTAAACAAAACAAACCCTAAAATAAAAACAAAACTTCCAATACAAACTATTCTTAAAACAAATAAAGTTTTCATTAATAATGTTTTTTTATTTCCCATTTTATCGCTAACCCCTAATAAAAATTAAATTTTCATATTTTACGATAAATTTTATCATATCACTCATTCAGTGTCAACATTTGGAGCAACAGCCTTTCTGTCATTTCTTCGCAAATGAATATACTCCATATACATAATCAAAATAAATAACCTAAGGGATGAAAACCTCTTTTTATAATCAACAGAAAGATTCTTCATTATTGTTTTCGAAAACAGCTTGGAAATGTCTTTGTTGTATTTTCCTATGTCCTCAATCTTATCTTCAATAACCCTGTCTGTTACTTTTTCTGGGGGTTTTCCACACAAATAGAAATATAACGTGGCAGCCACGCTATATACGTCAGAATACTTCCCCTGATTTGATTTGTCGGAATAAAACTCCAAAGGAGAATATCCCGGTGTATAAGATATTCTTTTTTTCACACCTTTTTTATTAATACACGCAGAACCAAAGTCGATAATCACAGGTCCTAAATTCTTATTAACAATTATGTTTTTGGGTTTAATATCCCTGTGGATTATTCCCTTTTTATGTATATAGTTAACGGTTTTAACAAAAGGAATACATATTTTTTTAAATTGTCCGGAAATAAGAAAATCCCTTTCTTCTTTGATATATTGATCAAGGGTTTTCCCTTCACAAAACTCTGTTATAATGTATCCTGTGTCATTTTCCGCAAAGTAATCAATACACTTTAAAATATTTTTATGTTTTAGCTTTCTAAGTACTGAGCCTTCATTCAAGAATATATTTAATTCTTCATCATACTTGTGTCTGAAGGAAGGCATTTTAAAAACAACAGTCTTTCCATCCATATCCCGTAATACTTTGCCTTTTGGATAATACTCCTTTATAACGCATTCAATACCACGAACATAATCATATCCTTTATAGACAATGGACAAATCACTTACCGATATTGCACTTTTTACTTCATATCTACCCTTTAGCATGACCCCTTTTTGAAGACATATATCATTAATATCAACTTCCATTGATTGTTCATCCTTCCCCTTCAAATTAGCACGTCTTTGCTGCATCTGTCCATAAAAAAGCCCCTATCAATCCACAATAATTCTTGAAGGTCTGTCTGGTGTAATATCTGCCTTCCTTTTTATTCCGCTCTCAATCTCTTTAACGATCAAAGCAAGATATCTATAAATCTGAAGGTTTGAATAATCCTTATAGTCAATTCCCAGCCTATTGGAAATATAATACTGTATTATATCCCTCTCTACCGTATTATTATTTACACATTGCATTGCAAAAAACACATCAAGCATATTTTCAGAATTGTTTTTAAAGACAATATTTGCAAAATAGTTCATTACAACAGGACTTATAGTGCTCTTTTTCCGCCCCGCATATTCAACATTTATAATGTTTATAGTATTAAATTCCGTTGAAAAATCATAAAAATCTGCGTATTCAGACCGCAAAACCGCACCCTCTCTGAGCTTGAATCTTCCCAATTCCATTTCATTCTCTTTTACTTTGGTATCATCATCAATAATTATTCTAGAATCAAACCTGCAATAATCGAGATCATCTTTCTCATCATCAAACTTTATTTTTATTAAAGTCTCCTTGTTTGTATGATAATAAGGTATTTCAAACTCATCCTCGAGCATATATATTCTGCCTTTGTGTTTGACAATTCCCTTTTTAATTATAGCAGTTTTTTCGCAAATATACACATCGGTGCCGGAAATTATACCATCGGAATAGTCTTTATAATAAATATCGAAAAAATTCCTGGGATAATCCCTCAGGTTTTCAAGCATTTCTTTTTTTAAAACGCGACCCTTTTCAAACTTAGGAATAACATTTAAAAACAATTTTACTCCTCCTAAACCTATGTCTATTTTAATCCATCAAAGAAATCCAGCTCAGATAAATCATTTTCAAAAGCAAAGAACTTCTTTTTCCCAACATACAAATGGTCATCCTGTCTTGCAATCGGCAAAACATGAAATCCCCAGCTAACGTCATGGGCATATAGAAAGAACCTGACTTCACCATTTCTTATGGTATCGGTATTCTTCTGGTCTATCTTGCCTTCATATTCTTGAGTTATCTCCTCAGGCAAAGCCCGCTTATATTCATTGAAATCATTCTTATAAACATAGGTCTGCCTTAAGTGTCCTTCAACGCTCTTTAAGTAAAACTCTATCTCTAAAACCCCGATAGGCCTTGATATAAAGCCTTTTGCCTTATTAATTTTCTCAAGGCTGCAAATGAGTACCTTTTCCTGTTTATTAAATGTCAGTGCAGATACAGAATAAGGTAACACAGGCATATCATTATTAATGGTTGCTTCAATATCACCTATTTTCTTTGAAGTAATATAACGAAGCACACCCTTAAGGCACGCAAGCTTCAAATCGGGAACACCCTCGTCATCTTCTCTTTTCTGCTTGAATTCTATGCTTTTCCCCGGCACAAATTCCTTTAATGCCTCTCTAAAAAGATCTATTCTGCACGATTGACCAGTCAATTTTATAATTGAATATTCCTGAAGCTTTCTAGACTGATAAAAGCTCTCCAAAAACTTTCTAACCACCCCATATATATCAGCCTTTATCAGCTTGTTAATTTCCTTAATATTAAAAACTATACTGGGAAACTCGTAAATACTTCTAAACTTACCATCCTCTAATACCGACAAAGACCACTTGTTAAGTGTGGTTATATGCAGGTCGCTATCCTGTTCATCAATCTTTGAAGAATCAAACCGGTTTCTTAAAATGTTTGTTTTGCGGAAAAACTCCTTCTTCATATTGTCTGCAATTTCCCATAGAAAGTAAAAATTGTTTTTCACCTTTTTGTAATCTTCTCTTACCCTGTTTTCATACTCCCTAAATCTTGTAGGAATTATTTTTTCTGCTTCCTGGTAACATGCTTCAAATTTTTCATATATTTTTTCAACGCCCATTTCATCCACATATCTAAAAATATCTTCCCCCGGCATATCTATAAGATCGTCAATCCCTATTGTTTCTTTCTTATTCTTATAGTAGTTTGCAAACAAGATTTTCATAAACTGCATTATCCTGTATGTTATGTTATTACCCCCAAAATTGGTATCTCCATTTTCATATGTGGTGCTGATATCAATTTTGTAAGAAATAAAACCTTCTTCAATCTTGAAAATACAGGAGGACAAATCAGTAGTACCCCCACCGCAATCTATTACCAATGCTTTATATTCTTCTCCGTCAACAAACCTGGTCTTTTCTATCTGGTCAGCAATTGTATTATAAAGAACAGCTATCCCCTCATCCAAGGCATCCTTTGATTGTATGTTATATTCCGGCAGTATTTCAGTAAACATGTCGATAAACTGCTGTTTTAACTTTACCGGGCTTGAAATATGTAAGTTTTTTATGCGGCACTTAAACTGATGTTCCGCTGTCTGAATCACATGCTTCATATAAGCCTTTATTATCTCTGCCCTTGTAACATGAGCCACATTCCCCTTCTCGTCATAAATCTCCTCAACTTTTGTGTAGCTATTGACCCATCTTTTAATACCCTGAAAAACACTGGCATTTCCAGTATAATCATTTTTTTTCATAATGCTTTTTGCTTCATATCCAAAACAATACTTTATATTGTCAGGATCTGAGCAGTCTAAAACATACACTATTGTAGGAAGAATTTCTATCCACCGATCATCTTTTCTTGTTACATCGGAAAACTTGATAATGTTTATTTCATTAAGTTTTATTCTTCCATTCAGTATATCATTGTAGCATGGCGATGATACGTAATTATGACTTAAATAAGCCCCCGCCGAAGTGTTTGATGTACCAAAATCAATAGCAAGTACCGTATCGGTTTCTTCTATTTCCCTTATCTCAAGATCCACAACCGGAACCTTGAAATACTCAAGACTCATAGGCGGCAACGGTTTATCAGAATAATATGTTTTGTAAATATACTCAGATTCATACTTTTTAAAAAATAAAAAGCTGTAATTTCTATTATTGGATTTTTGAATTCTTAGGTTTTTATCTGCAACAATATAGTATTCTTTGTCTTTGTTTCTATCCTTAATTATGTTAAAAATACCGCACAAGTTGTTGTTTTCATTTACAAGCAAAACATTGGAATCCTGCACATCAATTTCGGTCTCCACTTTATACATATCTTCTTTTCCTAAACCGATTTCGGTATAAAGAGTAATTTTAGCCGGAATTTTTATTTTCTCCTCACCGGATAGCTTATTTACAAGGGATTTTTTAAGCATTTCGTCTACTCTTTCAAATCCATTTTCTACAAAATCTTGAATGAGTAAACTTTCCTCTGCACTTCTGTACTTTAATATAATCCTAATAAGCCCTTCTCTGTCAAGCCGATCTACTGTTACCCCCTCAACTATTTTCTGAGTATGGCATATTTTTATAAGATCTAAAGTCGGCAGTTCTTCGAGCTCTGCTCTTGTATAAAGCTTAATTCTGCTATCTTCTGTGTGGAATAATCTATATGAAAGCATCTTTATGTTTCTCCCCCTCTTTTATAAACTTACTTTTCAAGCTGAATATGATTAATATAGAGCTATACTGTCAATTACCATTGACTCATCTACACCAATTATTCCAAAATGGTCTTTCCAGTATATTTCCGTCCTGAACTTAATAGGCAGAAAAAATTCCATAATAAAATTCATTTTCGCTTCATTAGTACTGCTCCTTGCACAAGGTATGTAAAAAAGCAGTTCATCTTTAGTCTCATAATTTGCATAAATTTTAGAATATTTAAAAATCTTTCTAACGGTATCCTTAAGTAAATAAAGCATTTCCCCGGTTTTATACAACCTAATAAGGTTTTCTACAATTATTACTTTCTCTTTATAACTAAAAACCTCAAACCCCTTTTTTATTCTACTCCCCAGCACTCCCTTTTCAATATCTTTAAGAAAGAACCTTATGTAAAACTCTCTTTTAGTCATGCCCTGAAGAGTGTCAATATTGGATAAGAAATGCATCAATATATCAAAAAGGGTTTCCCTAAGTTCAATATCCTCTTGATTGTTTATATTGAACAGGTCTTTAAATATTTCATAAAACCTGTAATAGGGATTTACCTCTATTTCCTTTTCAACCTTATCGAAGTTTATATCAGCATGGCTAAGTTCCATATAAGGAGAATAGCTTTTTGCTGCAATAAATTTTATATCTTTTTCTTCCCGCCCTGTCTGCCGCAAATATATTATTATATCCCAGACATAATTCATATCAATTCCCCTTCACATTCATATTCAGGGAAATACATTTGTATCTCTGACACCAAAAAGCTTAAAATATCCTGAGTAATAAAACTCTCCTCTGTGTCTGCCCTGAACCTTAAGACCATAACCTTCTTATCATTTCCAACCCTTATGTCATCAGATATAAAAAAGTTCATATCATAGGTTATGCAATGTGCATTTTTTGTTGGCTTAATCTCAACATCACACAACTCAAATTTTTTTGAAACTTCGAAAGAATTTATTATCCTGGCAATCTCGCCCTTGGTTCTTATAATCAATGACTGCCGGTTTGCGTATTTATTTATAAAACTTACCTTCCGGCTATTGTTGGAAATCTCCATGTCGTTGTTTCCCATGTTTTTATCTTTTTGTTGGGAAACCATAAGAACATCCCACGTCCCGGTTTTTTCTTCGGGTGATACAATAGTCAAACCGTCCTCTTCACGCCTTATGTACCTGATGATATGTTCATGTTCATCAACAAGGTATCCGTTCTCGCTTCCCATCTTTTTTGTCGATATAAAGTGTTCAAAATTAACTTTATCGATAGCGGGCATCGGAAAACCATCGCTTTTTATCTTCAATCTTTCTACATTCCACAAAGGAATGACATCAATCATCTTGTATTCTTCAAAATCTTCCAGATCAAAAACAATTTCTTTTATCTCCTCATTTTCATCTATAAAGGATTCGCATTGAACCAGCAAGACATCAAAAAATTTATTCATATATGGACTGTTTACTGTCCTCCATGGGATTTCATTCTTCTGAAAAATCTCATATAACTCCTTTATTCGGCTTACATACTTTTGGTTTCTTTCTAAACATACACTTATGGGATACTTTCCGTTATCTGTCACAATCGAACCTTTATACCTTTTGTTGGGGTTTACAGTGCAAATAGTACTGTAATCACATTTTAAAAAGATTGTAAAAAGCACCATTTTTTCTTTTCTGTGAATGCTTTTTAATATCTCCTTCATATCAATCTTCTTTTCAGCAACATCCTCAGGAAAAAAAGGGAACAAAAATTCATCAACGGGATCGATGTCACTCTTTTTGCAGACAGTCGTATAAATATCGTACTTCCTTTCAGGATCTTCAATCTCGTTATAAATTCTTGTCTCAAGATTTTTATATGCTTCTTCCTGATAATCAATCAGGTTTGAAAATAATCCCGACATTATATCCTTGAGGATTTTACGTTGCTCAAGGTCTTCCATTTTGCTTAACTTTTCAAGTATAGTATCTTTCATTATAATCCTTTCCCTGCCTCATTAACCGTTAGTCTTAACCTTGCCCTTTATAGTGGTTGTCGTACTATCAATATGTATCCTGTTTTGGTCATTAACCTTCATGCTGATACTGCTGTTTGCTGTTATAAAAACATTGCTTCCCGATTCAATCTTTAGCTCTTTATCGGATTTAATCAAAATATCCTTTGCACTGTATATTACGATTCCCTCATTCCCATCTTCTCCTTCTTTACCAATCAAGCGTATTAACACCTTATCATCCTTACCGGTTATCATTATCTCATTTTCGGAAAACATTAATTCTTTACCAAACTTGGTTCTAAAGAATTTTATCTCAGGATCTACAGTATAATCTCCCCCCACAATTCTTCTTCTTATGGAGTTTATTACAACACCCTCTTCTTCTTTATCGGTAGGGAAATAAAGCTTAACACGGTCATCCAATTCGGGCATGCAATACCATCCCGTTTGTCCTTCTGTGGTATAAGGTGTGGAATAGGGAAACCAAAACGCCTCTTCCGTCTTCTGTTCTTTGTCTATTTCAAGATGCAGCCTTAAATTGTCTTCCTTGATTTCAATAACCTTTCCTTCTACGGAAGCACCCTGAACATTTGTATTGAAAATCATATTCTGACTCATTCCCTTCTCGGGAGTCAGCAAATAATTGTTTGTAACCACACCATCTTTTAGTACAGTTGTTGACTGGGCAACATAAAGACTTTTGTTCTGATATGAAATAGAATCTCCAATATTCAAAAGCATATCGGTCTCTACATCAAAATAAGTGAAATCCTTTTCATCTATCCCCTCAATGTAGTTCTCCGAAGAATACCTGAAATCTCCTATTTTTTTGCTTACACTATAGTTAAATTGTTCAAGATTGCCCTTTCCGCTTCCCTGAGGAACACCAAACCAGAACTTGGGCTTGTCTGAATAAGCATCAGCTACCAACGGTGCATTAAAATGAGATGCCATCCTCTTTAAAAACTGCCAATCAGTTTCATTATACTGAATAATAAATTTTTCTATTTTTTTGCTTTTTGCAACAACATCAATATAATCCACCCCGGAATAGTCCTTTATGACTTCATCTATCAGCTTGGTATAGGGCATATCCTTATTCTGAAATGATCTCTTTCTTATCTTTAAATCAAGACTGAATGTATTGGATACGCAATCAATTTTTACATAATATATATCTCTAACCGCTTTTACTTCAATATCCGTCACTATACCCTTGAACAAACTTGTCGCACCGGAATCACCCTCATGTTTTATTTCAATAGGGGTCTGTGTCTTTGTCATATCAACATATTTATCTTTATCACCCTCCGGTACCAGTGCTACAATTCTTGCCCTGGCATGATCATTAATTTGCTTAACAATTACTAATTCGCTCGGACAAATATCATAAGGCAAGACCTTTACATTATGTCCTGTAAAAACCATTTCTGACATTTATAACCCCCCTCAAAGTTACTATTTATTTTAACTACAAAACCTTAACCTGTGTAAGGTTGAAACCTCGGTAACGTTTTCCATGGTATTAAATATTATTTTATCATATTTACAATAATAATCAATATTATATCCATAAAACAGGGTGCATAAAATAAATGTAGAGAAAAATATGCACCCTACATAAAGCAAAGCTCCTTTCTATGCTAAGAGATATGTGGATTACTTCAGTTCAATTATAGTAACCCCGGACTCTCCTTCACCATATTTTCCAAGCCTGAACGCCTTTACCCGGGAACTTGACCTTAAATACTTATGGATGCCGTTTCTGAGAGTTCCCGTACCTTTTCCGTGAATAATGGATACCATACTCAAACCGGCAATCAAAGCATCATCAAGATACTTATCAACACTCTCGAGTGCTTCTTCCAAGGTATAGCCCCTTATATCAATCTCAGAATTAATGTTTTTTGCCTTTGAGACCCCAATATCACCAAAACCGGACTTTTTCAACTCACTCTTTTGCTCATCTATTAGCTTCAGGTTGGAAACATGAATATTTACTTTCATTATGCCTGCCTGTATCAAAGCCTCCCCATTCTTATCCGGGGGCGTCAAAACTGTTCCTTTCTGATTTAAACTCACAATCAAAATGCTATCTCCCGGTTTCAGGTTTTGAGGGGGCTTTACCAGTGTATCCCGGCGAACAATGGGTTGTGCCAAAGCCTCTTCTATGGAATCTACCTTTCTTTTAAGCTCTACTCTCATCTCTTCGGCTTTCTTACTGCTTTCTGAGTTATGCATATCCTTTTGAAGTTTTTTCATTTGAGAAATAATCTCTTCTGCCTCACTTCTCGCCTCAAGAAGAATTTTCCTTGCATCCTCTTTTGCTTGTTTAATATATTTTTCTTTACTTTCAGCAAGCCTCTTCTTTTGCTCTTCTGTTTCCTTCTTAAGTTTTTCCGCTTCAAGTCTATAGCTTTCAGCCCGTTTTCTTTCCTCCTCGGTTTTACTGAGATTCTTTTCTATTGATAACAGCATATCCTCGAACTTTATATCTTCAATTGTTAAAAATTCCTTTGCACGGTCAATGACATCGTCCAAAAGTCCAAGTCTTTTTGATATGGCAAAAGCATTACTCTTTCCCGGTACCCCAATAAGAAGCTTGTACGTTGGCTTAAGCGTCTCCACATCAAATTCACAGCAAGCATTTTCCACAGATCTTGTTGTGACAGCATATACCTTCAATTGACTATAATGGGTAGTAGCTACAGTAGTACAGCCCTTATCTTTCAAATACTCCAGTATTGACATTGCCAAAGCGGCCCCCTCGGTAGGGTCAGTACCGGAACCCAATTCATCAAAAAGAACAAGGGATTCACCATCAATATTGTTTAGTATATTAACAATATTCTTCATATGGGAAGAAAAAGTGCTAAGGCTCTGCTCAATACTCTGTTCATCCCCAATATCGGCAAACACCTTTTTAAAAAGTCCTATCTGTGTCCCTTCATTTGCCGGAACATGAAGCCCGGCCTGTGCCATAAGAGTAAACAGCCCTACAGTCTTCAATGTAACGGTTTTTCCCCCCGTATTGGGTCCTGTCACAACCAAGGTGGTAAAATCTTCTCCAATCCAAAAATCTATGGGTACAACACTCTTAGAATCAAGAAGAGGATGTCTTCCCTTTTTAATCACAATTCTATGTTCATCATTTAATGAGGGACAAACACATCGGTAGTCAAGGCTTAGCTTTGACTTGGCAAATATAAAGTCTATTCTTGCAAGAATAGAAATATTTGATTTCAAAGCATCTATGATTCCCCTCACATCTTCGGACAGTTCGTATAGTATCCTCTCAATCTCAAGCTGTTCCTTAATTTTAAGCTCTCTAATATTATTATTTGCCTCAACTACAGCCATAGGCTCAACAAAAATAGTAGCACCGCTTGAGGAAGAATCGTGAATAAGCCCGGGTATCTCAGCTCTATACTCCTGCTTGACAGGTATCACATACCTGTCACCCCTCATAGTAACTATGGGTTCTTGCATATATTTTTTATATTTTGAAGACCTTAGAATATCATTAAGTTTGTCCTTTATTGATTCCTGGGCTTTTAGTATCTGCCTTCGGATATTGGCAAGGGTAGGACTTGCCGTATCGGATATTTCCTCTTCACTTACAATGGAACTGTATATTTTTTCTTCAATTCTCTTATTGGGTTCAAGGCATTTTATAAGTTCGTTTACAGCATTTTCATCCTCTGATTTAATACTGTCATCATTGGCATAATTTTTAAGATTTCTTACCGCCCTCAGCACACCCGCAGTCTTTAGCAGTTCTCCAAGATTCAATACAGCACCTATCTCCAGCCTTTTAAGACTCTCTCTTATATCATGGATTCCTCCCATGGGAGGACCTCCCCTTTTGACTATAAATGTGACACCGTCACTGGTTTCTTTCAAGTTCCTCAGAACCTTGCCATAGTCAGTTTCCGGCATAAGCTTGGCGGCCAATTCTGCTCCTAAAGGAGAAGATGTAAGATTTACAATCATATTAATTATTTTATCAAACTCTAATATTTTGAGGGTTTTTTCATTCATAGCAAATCCAATCCCGTTTTATAAATTTATTTACAATTATAGCATAAAAAAAGCACTTTTCAAATTTCATATTTTCATATGGGTGTATATTATTTTATGTACCCTTTTTAGTTTACTGTGATATATGTTTTTTTACTATATATATCGCATTGTCAATATGTTGTGGAAGGGTCTCGTTCATAACACCAGCCACCTCAATATTACATTTGTTTACAGGTATAAGAATCTTTTTTGCAGGACTGCTGCCTATTGCTTCTGCCATCAGCGGGGTAAGTTCTCCCATCATGGAGTTGGCCACAATAATTCCGATAGCCCCAAGAATAATATCTACCTTTGGTACATTATATACGATAGCATTCTCCCCGGAAGCTCCCTCGTTTGCCCCCGCCTTAAGCATAAGTGAAGTAGCTGCCACATTTGTCCCCAAAGCAATAATTGGTACATCATCCGGCAACTCCTTTCTTAATTTTTCTACAATAGACTTTCCAATCCCACCACCTTGCCCATCAATTACCGCTATTCTCATAAATTTCTCCCTCCGTAAGTATAATATTTTCTTTAATGTTTAATTTTGTCATTAACTTTTTTTATTACATCTTGCCCTCCGTAAGCATAATATTTTCTTTAATACTTGAAATAATCACAAATTTCAATAATCAACACGGTGTTATAACACCTCGGCTCAAGGAAATTTTTCCGATTGTAGAAATTTTTCTTACCTCTAATTCGTTTATTGTTTTCCAACGTTTATTATATCCTAAAAATTCTTCATCTTAAACCCATTAAACTAGGAAACCCAGGGATATATAATCCCTGGGTTTTTAAGATTTTCATCTACTATGCACTAACATAGTTTTCTCAAATATTTATTCAATGAAAATCCTGCGAACTTGTTGAATCGTCGAAACTATGATATTTTCTCTTACATAAGTAATTCGAGAGAAATTACTATTGCCCGTATTTTTTGCCCATATTTACTTCTTGTTTTCTACTTGCATAGATAATTTGAGAACACATTACTGATACATTTTATTAAGGCTCTGAAGAACAGCATTCCTTAATGCCTCTGCTGCCTCCTGCCTGTACCATTCTGTTTTCAACTTAGACAATTCAGCAGAATTGGTCATATAGCCTACCTCTGCAATTACTGCAGGCATATTTGAGGTACGCAACACTGCCAGATTCGGTCTTTTAATAACTCCCATATCTTTCGTTCCTAAATGTTTATTCAAGTTCGTCTGAACTATTTTTGCAAATTCATAGGAAGAGAGATTTCCCTTTGACTTTTGACTGCCCGGATAATATAATGTCATGCTACCTGATGCTTTACTTTGACCGGCATTGTTATGGATACTAACCAGTAAGTCCGCACCAACATTATTGGCAAGTCCGGATCTCGAATACAAACTTACCGTTGAATCATTATCTCTCGTCATATATGTCTGAATGCCTTCCTTCCTGAGTAGTGCATTTAATCTTTTTGCAATGTCAAGATTCAAGTCTTTCTCTTTTACACCACCATACACAGCACCGGATTGGCTACCACCATGCCCGGCATCAATGACAACCCTATAAATTCTGTCTGAACTCAATCCACTACCTCTTGACGGCAACTGTGCTGCATGTCCAATAAATGCCATTTTGTTTTTATCGTCCCATCCAACAGAAGAATTGAAATTCTCGGCCACAAACCTTATAGGAACCATAACAGTTCCATTAACAAGAACTGCCGGTGCCTCCATATACTTCACTTTCCCGTTTACATAAGCGGCTTTGTTTCCCATACTCATAGTAATGAAATTATTACCATTTATCATTTTTACTACTTCATGGTCGGGATACCAATCAGTCCTGACACCTATTAACTCAAAGGTGGATCTTGCTGGAACCAGTATTCTGCCATCAATAGTAATCGGCTGCCTTTCCGGGTATATAACCGTACCTTCTACAGCTATTATTGCATCCGAGGGTACACCCCAATAGCCTGAATAACTATAACCTGATGCAAAAACTGCAACATTTAAAACTGCAATCGTTACAAACACCATCAGTATTATTGCCAGCTTTTTCATCTCTTCCCCCCCCTCTCTTTATTTGTTGGTTTACATAAAATTATACTACATAAATCTATAATATCCTCTATGTAACTTTTGTTAGCACAAAACTCTGAATAAAAATATGTTTTTGTATTGCGGTATAAATCATTGAAACTAATATCAAATCAGTATCAAAATTCCATTCCAATTAATTCTTAAACTTCCTTCGTACAAAGGGAAATATCCAGAATCCAAGGGACATTGAGACAAGACAAGCACTAATACCTGATAGAATTGGAAGTAACACGAAATACAACTGTGATAGTGAAACGATTTCGTTATTTTTAATCAACGATGTCATTTTAATAACACCTGTTAAAAACAAAAAGGCTATTCCGGTAATCTGAAAAATATAGTGCTGCCTATAAAGGTTCAATATAGATGCTGATAATAAAACCACAATAAATACTGCAATTGAATATGATATACTAGAATCCAAATTCCAACACCCAGTCTTTCAATTTTTTGAAAAAATTATAATTTTCTCTTACCATCAATTATTTAATTATATTGTAGTAGCATATTAAAAATAATTCAAATTATTTCCCTAAACAGGGGTGTATTAAATAAATGTGTACAAAAGCTCATGGGTATCGAGCCCATGAGCTTTTGTACATTTCACTTCGCGAAATCCCACTAAAAAAATATGAACTCAGATAAAGGAATACATCCTCTATCTGAGCCCATACATTATTCTTAAACTTATTACTACACAATCATACTTAGATGAGCAAACCGTTTTGATATTATCAGGCAGTTTACCCTAAAAGTACATTTTTCGCAATTCATGTCCCAAAATTAACCCTTAACAGCTCCAGCAGTCATACCACTTATAAACTTCTTCTGCATTGAGAAGAACATTATAAGTACAGGTACAGTAACAACAGAACCTGCTGCCATCAAAAGATCGTATCTTGCTATTGTATGAGCAATAAACGCCCTTATACCTACTGGAATAGTGAAAACATCTGCTTTTTGTAAAAGAACCTGTGCAAAAAGCAATTCGTCCCACGCCATTAAGAATATATATATTGCAGTTGCAACAATTCCTGGTACAGCCAGTGGCAACATTACACGCAAGAATGCAGTAAACTTGTTACATCCATCTATTCTTGCAGCCTCCTCAAGTTCTCCCGGTATTGAAGCAAAAAATCCTCTTATTATCCAGATACTAAACGGTACATAGAATGCGGAATAAATAATGACAATACCATGAAGTGTGTTCGTCATTTGAAATCCGATTTTTTCTTGTATCTGAATAAACTGCAAATAAAGAGGAAGAAGGAATATCATTCCTGGCAACATCTGAGTTGACAAAACCAATATACCAAAAAAACCTGACCCAGGAAACTTATACTTTGCAAGAGAATAACCTGCCAAAGTAGCAATTACAAGTGCTATCACCATTACAGAAAAACATATAATAAGACTATTTCTAAAGTATGTTCCAAAAGGCAATTTTTGAAACACCTCAACGTAATTGGAAAACTTAACAGGCCATGCAAATGTTCCTTGTGCAACTACATTATGATGTACCAATGAACAATAAATCATATATACTATAGGTCCTAAAGAAAAAAGAACCAAAAAAACAAGAATTATATTGGCAAAAATACCCTTTATTTTTTTTCTTCTTTTTATTGAAGCAAAATAACCAACATTTTTGCCTCTGCTTTTTTTTGAATTATAACCATCTCTTCCCATTATTTCACCACCAAATCTTCTTTAAAGAATAAATACCATAATGCCACAATTATCAACACAAAAAACATTACAACCACCATTGCAGCCGCACCGGGGCCAAACTGCCACAGCTGGAATGAATTTCTGTGTATATTAGTCATTAGCAAGTCTCCCCATTCACCAGGTATTCCGGCACCATTACCAAACATCATCGAAACGATGTTGTATGAGTAAATATTACTTATCAGGGAGAACATAATATTAATAGAAAGGATCGGCTTTAGCAAAGGCAAAGTTATATTCCAAAACTGTTGCCAACCATTTGCACCATCTATTTCAGCAGCCTCATAATAATCAGGAGATATACTTTGCAGTCCAGCCAACATCAAAATCATAGACATTGGTAGACCCCTCCAGATTGTCGGAATTATTATTGCCCATATTTGGTTAACTCCAACCAACCAAAATGGTTTTGTTGGGAATATATGTAATAAGTCGTGGAATACACGGTTAACCATACCAGTGTCTTGGAACCACATAAATCCCCAAACTATACCAACAACATACGAAGGAACAACCCATGGCATAAGAAGTGCAGTTCTAACAAGGCCTTTTCCTTTAAACTCCCTATTAACCAGCATAGCCACTATAAGACCAAGCACCAGTGTTCCCGTAGTAACAACAAAGGTATAAATTCCGGTATTTCTAAGAGCCTGCCAGAAACCAGTCCTTATTAAGCTGTTTTTATCAAAAAGAACTTCGTAGTAATTATCAAACCAAACAAATGGTGCATCTAAAAACTGCCTCATAGTTTTCATGTTTAAATCAAGAAACGATATCTTAATACCGTTAATCATAGGGATAAAGTGAATAAACATCATTCCTATAAAGGCAGGTATCAACAAAACATAAGCAAATATATTCTGTTTAATTGAATATAATAAATCACTTGTACTTTTTTTTCTCTTAACCCCTATACTAGATTTTTTTAATTGAATATCCATATAATCAAGCTCCCAAAATTTTATAACATCTTTAAAATGAGTATTTGTATTAATTTAGTGCAAGGCATATATGCCTTGCACTAAATTAAATTTACTTTTTACTTTATAAACAAGTATCTTTTATCGAAAACCAAGCTAATTATTACTCAGCGTCTTCTTCAACCTGTAATTCAACTTCATTTTCTTTCAATACTTGATTAATCTGATTTTCAATATCCTTAATTACCTGCTTAGTAGTTTCAAAGCTGTATGCACCGCCAATTTCCATAGCATTGTCCCATACTTTAGCCAGACCCTGCTGGAAGTATGTTTCTGAAGGTGACCAACCAGGAACTGATGCATAGTGCTTAGCAAACTGCATCTGCTCTTTGAATACGCTCTTGAAACGGTCATTAGCAATTGACGGATCATCATATGCTTCTTTTGTTGTAGGAAGGTTACCAGTTACATCAGAATATCCAATCTGAGCTTCTTTTGATGCGAGGAAGTTAAGAAGCTGAATAGCTTCGTCCTGATTTTCACACGCATTGAATATACAAAGTGCACTTCCGCCAGCAAATGCGAATCTTCCTTCAGGTCCTTCCGGAACAATGGTAACACCAGTCTTGTCTATAGTATCAATTCCTTCATCGTCTTTGTTTCTTTGAAGTGTCTTTGCAACCCATGGACCCATGAATGCTGTAGCATATCCACCTGTGCAGTATGTAGACTCAACATGGTTAGTATCCTTTTCCAGTGAAGTTGTATCCATTAAACCTTCAACTGCAAGCTCTGAATAGAATCTGATACCTGCAAGAGCTTCGTCTGATGAGAATGCAGCTTCTTTACCGTCTTCAGTAAGGAAGTCTCCACCTGCTCCATATACCCAGAAGGAGAAGTTGTGAATAACGTTCCAGTCATTCTTACCAGGCATACCCAATGCAGGAAGCTTTTTGCCGTCAACATCAACATTGTTTAACTTTCCAAGAGCTGTTTTAAAGGAATCCCATGTATTGAAATCCTTTGAAGGATCTACACCAGCTTTTTCACAAGCATCGGTTCTGTAGTAAAGAGCTCTTGTTTCTGTAAACCAAGGCATACCATAGATTTCACTTTTGCCTTTGATTCCCATGAACTGCTGAGTTGCTTCAACGAAAGCATCCTTGTTGATCTTTCCGCTGAGGTCAACCAAACCGCCCATTGAACCTATACCAGCAACCCAGGATGAACCCAACTGAGAAATGTCAGGAGCTTCTCCTGTCATGGAAGCTGCTGTAAGTCTTGTCCAAGCAGCACCCCAGTCAACAACTGAAGGTTGAAGTGTAATGTTAGGATTTTCATCTGTGAATGGTTTACAAACTGATAGAAAATCTTCTGCTGCATTCTGGCTGTTAGGCATAACCCAAATTTCGAGACTTACCTCTTTACCTTTGTTATTTCCATCACCTGATGTACCTTGGGTCGGTTTTGTAGTGCCGGCCGGATCATCCTCGCCTCCACCACATGCTGCCAGGCTAAGTGCCAATACAGCTACCAACATTAACGCAATTACCTTTTTTAGCATAGTTTTTTTTCCCCCTTTAATGATAATTAGATATTGCTTATACAATAAATTATACTATAAATAAATCTTAGAAAATACAACATGAAATAATTACTATTTTTAGTGAAAAAATTACGTTATGCTCCGAATTATGCAATTTTGCTTGTTCTTAGTCACTTTTTTAGGTTGATGTATTAATTTTACTTTTAAGTCTTAAATATCCTAAGAAAACAACTTGAACAAGCATTAATGTGTACACTTAAAACAGCATTATTTACATATTGTCTACTGCATAAACAATATCTTTTTCTTAATATATGGTTACTACCATATATTATTCTTTTTACTCCAAATATATGATATCATAAGTATTAAATTTGGGCAAATATATTTTAAAATAGGTTTGTGTCAAGTAAAAGTTGGCAATGATCTCTTCATCCTGTTATTTTATTGGTTTACTTGCTTTGAAGGTCAATGTGAAATCCTCATACTTTTAATTTAGTGAATTTCTTTCTGGAAAGTTTGGCTGGTTATGCATTAAA
>JAAYTO010000258.1 GCA_012523755.1 Clostridium sp.
TCCCTTTGTATAATTTCTTACCCATTTAGTATAACCCCACTTTTCATTATCTATGGGTAATATCTTACTACAAAGGCTCAATAAAGTTTATCTGTAATTTATGCCATGGCTTAATCTTCCTTCATGATTTCACCGTGAGTATAGTGTTTCTCAAATTTCCATTCAAACAAAAGTTCTGGGGGCATCGAGCCCCCAGAGCTTTTTGGTCATTTCACTTCGTGAAATTCCACTAATAAAAATCCTCCGAACCCGTTAAACCATCGGGATTCTCGGATTTTATTATGCGTAAGTAATTTGAGAATACACTACTAGTTTCAGTTTCTGTTGCGAACAAGTGGGGTGTAGTATATAATTGTTAGGGAATTGACTATAAAAAGGATGGGTTGTAATGAGGGTTGGAATTGGGCAAGACAGCCACAGATTTGATTTTGATGATAAAAATAAAGAACTGGTGCTGGGAGGTATCATATTCAAAGACTGTCCTCCTCTTTCTGGCAACAGCGACGCAGACGTTGTCCTTCATTCAATTACAAATGCCATCTCAGGTGTTACCTGTGTTAACATACTTGGACCGATAAGCGATGAGTTATGTCTCAAGAAAGGTATCAAAGACAGCAGTGTTTATCTCAAAGAAGCCCTTAAATATTTAAAAGGTATGAAAATAGTCCATGTATCGATCTCAATAGAATGTCTTGTGCCAAAAATCACTCCTATGATTCCTGAGATGAGAAGCAATCTAGCAAGGCTTCTTAATATACCGGAGGATTCGGTTGGGATAACCGCAACTACCGGCGAGGGTCTGACTGAATTCGGTCAGGGCAAAGGAATACAGGTGTTTAGCTGCATCACCGTAGAGTAAACACCCTAATATCTAAAAAGGTGCACATTATTTAAGCAAAGAATTAAATGAAGAAAAGTACGGAAAAACCCTGTAAAGCAAGTTGTAGCCGCCTGTTAGTATGACGAGAAATGGGAGTTTAATGCACCCTATCTATAAGGGTATATTGACATAAACGCTGGTTCCTTCTCCTTCTTTGCTGTCAATGGTCATTGTGCCTCTAAACTTTCCTTTTATTGTTGAATACGACATATAAACTCCTACCCCGGTTCCCTTTTTACCTTTGGTTGTTATCATTTGCTTAAAAAGCTTACTTTTAACGTCTTCAGGTATCCCACAGCCATAATCTCTCACAACGATTTCCAGTTCTCTGTCTTTTTCGTTAAGTAATAAATCAATCTTTCCCCCATGACCACTGTACGATTCTATGGCATTGTAAATTAAATTATTCATTACCTGTACTAGGTTGTTTATTTCCCCTTTAATGGATATTTCCTCACTAACATTTAACTCCACACTCAACTCACAGTTATAATGTCTAAATTCATGTTCCATAAGTATTTTTACCCTTCGTAAAAGCTCACCAACAGTAAAGTTTTCATTTGTCGAATCATTTAATTTCACTGCCTGTCCCTTTACCGCAGATATAACATTTGATATATAGGAACAAAACGGTTTTATTTTTTCGACATGTTCCTTCATTTTTGCAGCAATTGCATGATGCTCTTTCTCTGCCACCCTGTCATCAATAGCTCTGTCATATTTATCCGCAAGTTCTCTCAAGTCCTCCAGTCCTTGCTCTATTGAACTGATAGGTGTCCTAAAATTGTGTGCTATTCCTCCTATTAATTCCCCTAAAGATGCAAGCCTCTCTCTTTCCATTAAGATAGCATGCCTTTCATTAAATTTTCTTTCTGAATCAAAACTGTATATGTTAGTAATTACTATAGAAATCAAAAGTGCTACAGCAGTACACAATATTCCAACAAAAAACAAATTTTCCCGTGCGTCCTTTATTCCTTTTGTAACCAAATCGATTGATGTCATTCCAAACACTGTCCAGCCAAGCTCTGTGCCATTTATTTCATCTATTGTACTGCACACAATAATATAATCCTCCCCATCTATCTCTTTAATAAGGGATCCGTTTCTAAACTCCAGTATTTCCTTCAAATACAGATCATATTTAGAATAATCAACTTTACCATTTCGGTTTCTGTCCTGTATATTCATCACATAGTTTCCATCTCTGCCAATTATAAATAATTGACCGTTATCAGGTAGGGCTATTTCAGAAACTATGCTATAGAGATAGGATTCCCTTATGTTAAGCAAAAGGATACCCTCATTTATATTATCCGCATCTTTTGTGCTCCGGATGTTCGATATCACCAGTAGGTTATCCGTATAAGTTGTGGTAGATATTACCTCCGACTTGTAAGTATCCAGCCACATCGAATCCTTATTGCTATACTTAAACATTCTTATTGCATAATAGGATAAAGCATCATCACCGGCTCTTTGTTTCACCTCACTGGAAGTTATATATTCTCCTCTGTTTGTAACCACTGCAAGATCCGCAATATCCGCCCTTGTTCTTACCCTGTTTTTTAATATCCCCTCAATTATTCTTTCGCTTTCAGCTCTCTTGTGAAAATCAATTAAATTGTCATGGTTCTTTACGAGTTCTTTAAATTCTCCGTCGGCCAGTATATCCTTTGCAATATCATCCAGACTAGTTAACATTACCTCTATATTTTTGGCAATTTGGCTTATAAGCATTTCAGATTCTTCCCGGGCATGGCTTACCATAGCATTTAATATCATGTTAAAAGAAATATACCCCAGTGCCGATATTGATGTGGTAATAATGATGATGAAAGATAAGTTTACCTTCCAACGTGTATTAATCTTGCGGAAAATGTATTTTGAAACAGTAACGGCTAATTTGCTACATCTTTTCAGCATAAACGCAGTTCCTCCACCCGTTTGCTACTTTTTCGTCGAACAAGGAATGAAAATATATACTGCAGTTCCCTTTCCTTCCTCACTCTCAATTTTCATGGTTCCCCCAAACTTACCTTTGATTGTAGAATATGACATATATAAGCCTAATCCTGTTCCATTCTTTCCCTTAGTGGTTATCATTTCCTTAAGAAGCTTCTTTTTAACTTTTTCCGGTATTCCTTCACCATAGTCTTTCACCATAATTCCTATTTCCTGTCCCTTTTTGCTTATCAATAGATCAATATCGCCATTTTCTCCGTTATATGCTTCAATTGAATTGGAAATAAGGTTATTCAGTACTTGAACAAGATTATTAATTTCTCCCCGGATAACAGTGTTTATATCAACTTTCAAGTCCACATTCATTTTACAGTGGTATCTTTTAAGCTCATGATTCATAAGAATGTTTACTCTTTTTAATAGCTCTTCCACTGTAAAGCTGACATTGGAAGAATCATTCATTTTGACCGTGTGTCCTTTAACCGTAGAAATTATATCGGACATGTAGGAACAGTAAGGTTTTATTTTTTCAACCCAATCTCTCATTTCTGCTGCGATTTCGTGGTGATCCTCCGCAGTAACGTCAGTATCCCCAATAGAAATTTCATACTCCTCTATCAGATCTATTATGGCCTCCAGCCCACCGGATATCGACATTATTGGCGTTTTGAAATTATGTGCTATTCCTCCTATAAGCTGTCCTAATGAGGCAAGTCTTTCCCTTTCAAGGGCTATGGAATGCCTTTCCGAGTATTTTTTGTCCAAAAATGTGTTATAAAGCTTTGTTATAAAGCCTATTAAAATAAATCCCACCGCAACACATATAAGCCCTATAAAAAACAATCTCCTCCCTGCTTCAGTAACACTGGTAGTTATGGATGCAACCGGGATCATTTCGACAATCGTCCAGCCTAAATCAGTGCCTTTTATCTCCGCAATGGTTTGAAAAGTTATAAGGTACTCCTCATTGCCAACCATTTTAATCTCACAATTGTTGCCCCTTCCCAATATTTCACCAATAAAATCATATTCCGCTTTTGTGCCGTTTTGTGATCTGTCTTCGGGGTTTAAAACATAGTTGCCGTCACTACCCACTATAAATATTTTTCCATCATCCGAAAGATTTATATCGGCAATAATGTTATAAAGGTATGACTCGCTAAAATTGATAAGTAATATTCCCTTGATTTTTAAACTTGACGGGGTTAATATTCCTTTCATTAAAGAAAGTACCTGTCCGTTTTCAGAGTATGTATATGTAGAATCAATATCTGTGGTATATGTATTCAGCCACAATGAGCCTTTATTGCTTTCAATAAATTTTCTAACTGCATAGCTTGAGGTAATATCCCGGTTAACACTCGGATTTATTATCCCTGACGAAATATAGCTCCCCTGATTTGATATTACCGCAATATCAGTTATGTCGTTTCTTGTTTTAATACGGTTATCTAAAATTTCTCTTATTTTTCGTTCCTTTGCTGCTTTTTCATGAAGATCATCAATATTATCAAACTCACTTACAATCTCTGCTATTGTGCTATCTTGGGATAATGTCATGGCAATTTCATCAAAACCCTTTAGAATTGTCTCTATATTCCTGCAAGTTTGCTTAATAAGTTCTGTTGAACTTGCCTTGGCATGGTTTAGCATTGATTCGGAAATCATTCGAAAGGAAGCCAGACCCACAACAAATATACACAAAACCACTATAAGTGCAAAACCAATATTCAGCTTCCAGGCCGTACTGTTTTTCTCCTGTTCCAAGCCATTAATAATGTTAGGAACTACCTTCTTACGCCTAAAAAACATATACAATTCCTCCATCTTAAGCCTGAAATTATATATTGATGCATAATAAAAGTTGCTCTGAACTGTTAAATTAGATTGTGAAAATACCGCCCTCATGTATCAAAGGAATACTTTGAAATGAAACTATTTTATTATTTCTATTCTACATAAAGTGTAAAAATTCCTCCTCTATTGATATTATTTGCAATAAAATATTCTCAACACGTTGGGTGAATTAAATAAACGTAAAGAAAAGTATAGAAGAAAACTTAAGTTTCACTTCACAATGTTTCTTCTACATTTTTCTTCACGTAAATAATATGCACCCTTTTATCAGCTCCTGAAAAGAAACTTCTCTTTTTTAAAAAGGGATGCCGTTAGCCATAAGCTGATTATTACATATACAATGGAAGAACCCACGGTAATAAAAAGATGAGTATAGCTGACACTGTAGCCAAACACTGTCTTAAAAGCCGAAAGCACATTCAAAACAGGAACAAAAAACATGTATAAAGGTATTTCTTTAGGCTGCATAAACATAGTTGCATAGCCTGGAATCATTATACCTATCATTAAAAAGGATAAATATGTCTGTGCTTCTTTAAAAGACCTTGCATAAGTACTGAAAGCTATTTGCAATGCTGAAAATGTCATTCCGAGAGCTATAGAAATAATTATCACCAGTAAAAGAGCCAAAGGAGGTATTGAAATTGCTGTTATATTGGTATCGCTTCCCATTGAAAAAGAGGATGGGTTTATGATATATCCAAGTATTACACCTACCATGGTTGCAATTACAGTAATAAATGAAAACAGGGTTACTGTCAAATACTTACCTATAAGAAGAGAAGAACGGCTTGCCTTTGTGGTAAGTAAAGGTTCAAAAGTTTTTCTCTCCTTTTCTCCTGCCACAAGATCAGTAGCGGGTGCTATTCCCCCGGAAGACATTAAAACCACAAGAAGTAATGGGAATATTAATGCAAGTATACTTCCAGCCGATTCTTCCTCACTGGCAATATTGCTTTCCTCAATCATAACAGGAGTAAGCACATCCTTACTGATCCCATAAGAGTCCAACCTTTTCTCAACAACTTTCCTATTAAAATCATCAATAGCATTCCATATAAACCCAAGACTCCCTTCGGACTTGGTTTGGGATTTGTCATACATCAGCTTTATTACAAAGGGTTTGCCCTCATTGAGCTTAGCTGAATAATCCTCTTCAAAATCCATTACTACTCTGACCTTTGACTCTCTAATAGCTTCTATCGGATCATCAACTTCAACCAAACTGATGTTGGGATAATCATTTATTATCTGGTTCTTAACTATATTTTTAATGTCCTCAGTATTAGAAGTCTCCGACAATGCAATGGTGATATTCTCAGATATATCCCTGTTTAGTTTCTCAACATTTCCCCCGACAAGTATATTCATTAAAGGTATCAAAATCATTGGAACCAATATACTTGTGATTATTGTTTTTTTATCTCGAATTATATCTTTTACTTCCTTCTTAAAAACAATCCAGACATGCCTAAGCTTCACTTTTTCCACCCACCAATCTTATAAATATATCCTCTAGGTTTTGTTCTCCATATTCTGACTTGATTTCGTCAAGGGTAGCCACTGCCACAAGCTTACCTTTATGAATTATGCCAACGCGGTCACACAGTTTTTCGACCTCGTCCATGCTGTGGCTTGAAAATATCACTGTCTTTCCTTCGGCTTTACACCTTTTGATAAATTCATGGACATCCCTTATTGCACTGACATCAAGACCAGATGTAGGCTCATCAAAGAGCATTATGTCAGGATCATGAATAATAGCCCGGGCAAAGGCAACCTTCTGCCTCATTCCCTTTGAAAGCTTCCCTGCCCTTCTGGTAAGATACTCCTCCATATTGAAAATCCGGGCAAGCTCCTTTATTCTTTCTTTTATCCGTGTTCTGTCCATATCGTTTAGCTCTCCGAAATAAGCAATATTCTCTTCTGCTGTTAACCTGTCATATAACCCGCTCTCTCCTCCGAAAAGAATACCGATACTGGCCCTTACCTTTTCCGGTTCATTCACAATCTCAAAACCTGCCATTTTGGCAGTGCCTGAGGTTGGAGTTAGCATGGTGGCAAGCATCCTAAGGGTTGTAGTTTTCCCTGCTCCGTTCTCACCCAAAAGACCAAATATCTCTCCCTTATTTACATTAAAACTTATACTATTAACTGCAATAACTTGGCCAAAATGTTTTGATAAACCCTGAATATCAATCATGTAAACCACCTTTCTTTTCAGTGTGTTTTATTATTTCAGTCCAACGAGTTCACTATTGCTTCAGCAAATGCCAAATCCTCTTTTGTAGTTATCTTTATGTTGTTGTAGCTTCCCATCACAAGCCTAGTTCTATAGCCTAGTCTCTCTGCAAGAACCGTGTCATCGGTTCCGGTAAATCCATCCTGTGCTGCCCTTTTATGGGCACCCATTAAAATATCATATTTAAAAGCCTGTGGAGTCTGCACAGCCCACAATTTGCCCCTTTCAAGGGTTTTATTAACACAGTCTCCATCCTCCGATAATTTTATAGTATCCTTGACAGGTACTGCCACTGTGGAAACACCGTGCACAAGGGCAGCTTGTATACATTCTGCAATAATCTTATTATTGATAAACGGTCTTGCTCCATCGTGTATAATAACAACATCCGTATCTTTATTTAATTGCAGCAAGCCGTTATATACGGAGTTCTGCCTCTCTGCTCCTCCTGCAACCAAGAGCTTTACCTTCTTCAAGTCATAAGCCTCAACTATATTTTGTTTGCAAAAGAATATGTCATTGTCGTTTACTACCACCACAACCTCGTCGATTAACTCACACTGTTCAAATACCGAAAGGGTTCTGGCAAGCACAGGTATTCCACATACCTTTATATACTGCTTGTTGATGTCCATATTCATCCTTGTCCCTTTTCCGGCCGCAGCAACCACTGCACTCACAAAAAACTCTCTTCCGATTTTCATAGTCATCTCCCAATATGATTATTATTTCCTAAAATTATACCATATCCTTACTTAAGTTTCTTCTGTATTTTCTTCACTTTACAATTGAACCCATTAACAGTGGGCAAATAAAAAAACAATGGATTTTTTTAAAAAGAAAAAAAGCTGTTATAAAAACAGCTTTATATTGAGTAATAAGAATCTCAGTTATTTGTTAGTTAAAAACTTGTCAATAATATTTTCAATCTCCATTGCTTTCATATTTTTAACAAGCACTAATTCGCTTATTAAAATCTGTTTTGCATTGTTGAGCATTTTTCGTTCCCCAGTTGAGAGCCCTTTTTCCTTATCCCTCAACATCAAGCACCGTACTACCTCAGCCACATCATATATATTACCGCTCTTTATCTTAATCATGTTTTCTCTATACCGCTTATTCCAATTAGCAGGCACACTAACAGTTTTGTTCCTCAACAAAGAAAACACCTTGTCTGCATCCTCTTCACTAATAACTTCTCTTATACCAATACCATCTACATTTTTTGTTGGAATCAAAACCTTCATTTCTCCAATTGGAATTTTGACTACATAGTAGCTCTGTTTGTTTCCTAAGATTTCCTTTTCCTCAATAGACTCTATAACTCCCGCACCATGCATGGGATACACAATCTTGTCACCAATATTATACATATACACTCCTCCGCTAAAGCAAAACAACAAACTTGCCTATAAATATTCTATATTTATACTTATACTTATACTTATAAAAAAACAGATTTTATATATTTAAGCTAAAAGTATAATGCCGTATATCACTTTTCCCTAAATAAAAAAATGATACTAAAGAATCTTGAGAACCTATAGTCATAGCGTATCTCTACATCTCTAGTATACTACAAAGGAGCATAATTGTCAAAATATTTTATTTTAGCATGAGATTAATATAGTGTCAACAGCAATTTTTCCCTTTTCACCTTTAGAAATAAAATAAACTAATAACGATGCATTAAATAAAATAAAGGGAAAATAATATGCACCCAACTAATAATATACTTCCACAAGGTACAAGCCATGTGCTGGAGCTGTGCGCCCCGCTTTTTTCCTATCTTTGCTATTTATTATATCCGGTATATCATCTGCTTTTATCTTTCCCATTCCAACATCCACCAAGATGCCTACAATAATTCGCACCATGTTGTATAAAAAACCATTTCCACATATCTCAAACTTCAAAACATCGTCATTCTTCTCAAGAGAAACGCTTGTAATGGTTCGAACCGACGTTTTAACACTGCTGCCACTGGCCTTGAAGGAAGAAAAATCATGAGTTCCCAGAAAGCATAAAGCAGCCTTTTTCATCCCATCAATGTCAAGATTGTATGAAACATGATAAGCCCGGTTCCTTAGCATCGCCGATGGGAATCTGTGGTTGTATATAATATACCTGTATTTTTTACCCTTTGCCTGAAACCTCGCATGAAAGTCCAAACCAACTTCACACGACTCCCGTATTACAATATCTTCGGGAAGTATCCTGTTGAGGGCATAAGAAAATCTATCACCCGGAATGGTTGAGTTTGATATAAAATTTGCTACCTGCCCCAATGCATGAACTCCAAAATCTGTCCTGCTTGAACTTATAAGAGCAGCTTTCTCTCCCGTCAGGCCTTCTATTGCCCTTTCAATAACATCCTGAACAGTCTTGGCATTTTTCTGTGTTTGCCAACCGTGATAATTTGTTCCGTCATATTCAATAATCAACTTTATATTCTTCATAATATTCAATTCTCAATTTTATGCCCTTGCAAGCATTGCGGCACCCACAATTCCAGCATCATTTCCCATCTGTGCCGTCCTAAGCTGTGTCTGTGGTATATCCTCCTTGCTGTAAACGCCCTGTTTTATTAGCTCCCTTAAGGGTTTGAGAAGGTATTCGCCCTCCTTACATACTCCTCCGCCTATTACCAGTACCTCAGGCATGAAAATATTGATCATGTTTATTAATCCCTCTGAAATGTATTTTATATACTGTTCAACCACCAATTCACCGGTCTTATCCCCCTGCTTTGCCGCATCAAAAGCAGTTTTGGCGTCGATTTTGGAAAGGTCTCCGTCAATAAGCTTATTTATAAAGGAATTGGGATTTTCCTGTGCTGCCTTCTTCGTCTGCCTTATGAGTGCAGTTGCAGAAGCATACGCTTCCCAGCAGCCCTTTCTTCCACAGGAACAATGTTCTCCATCCACCATTATAACCGTATGTCCGAGTTCTCCACCTGCAAAGTTAAAGCCACTATAAATCTTTCCATCAATTATAACTCCTCCACCAATACCCGTGCCTAGGGTAATGGTAACCGAAATTTGTGCATCCTTTGCAGCTCCGGCAACACTCTCTGCCAGTGCGGCACAATTTGCATCATTTTCAAGAAAAACCGGTAAATTTACATACTTTTGAATTTCAGCCCTTACAGGAACATTACGGAAATTTAAATTATTGTTGTAAACAAGAATCCCATCCTTACAATTTGGTGTTCCAGGGCTTCCGACTCCTATTCCTGAAACCCGGTCAATACTAACACCGGCATCCTTGGTTACTTTCAGGGCAAGCATCGCCATATCCTTGATTATCAAAGGATAGGGTCTTTCCCTGAGAGTAGGAACACTGTCCTTATGTATAATTTTCCCTTCCTCATTTACCAATCCTACGGCTATATTAGTTCCGCCTAGATCAATTCCCAAACTATACATTTTTTCCTCCTATAAGCATTTAATATATTTTGAGTATGAAACATACAATTTATCTTAATTGTATATGTTTCGTGAAAACCATTTATTCGAGTAAAATTAATGATGCCGTTACATGTTGCAACTGCTTCAAGATATATTATACAGGCATTTTAACATATTGTACATACAACAAAACAAATTCAAATACAGCTAAAAAAAAGGTAATCTGTAAATCAGCCTTTGTTAGTTTTAATTGCCTCATTCTTGTTCTGCCTTTCCCACCTCTGTAGCATCTTGCCTCCATTGCCACCGCAAGCTCGTCGGCTCTTCTTAACGCACTTACAAACAAAGGCACCAATACGGGAATAAAGCTCTTTCCCCTCTCAATAATTCCGCCAGTTTCGAAGTCCACTCCCCGCGATGCCTGGGCCTTCATTACTTTATCTGTCTCCTCTAAAAGCGTCGGAATAAACCTCAATGCAATATTCATCATCATAGCAAATTCATGCACCGGAAGTCTTATTCGGCTTAAAGGATATAAAAGCCTCTCTATTCCATCCGTGAGGGACAATGGTGTAGTGGTCAAAAGCATAAGAGATGTACCTGCAATAAGGGTAACAATCCTTAAACTCATTTTGGCTGCCGTATCCAGACCTTCATAAGTAATATGAATAAACTTAAACTCATACAATATTGTTCCTTCTGTTGTAAAAATATTAATTAGTGCTGCAAAAACAATCACCGGCATTATCGGTTTAAGACCTTTTAGTGCAAAACCTACAGGAATTTTGCTGAAAAATATGGTTACAAGAATTAGACCTGCAAGCATAAAGAAGGCTGTATATGATTTTGCAATCATTATTGTTGTTATCAATATAAATGTCAGAATAATTTTTACTCTCGGATCCGCCCTATGCATTAACGAATTCCCTGGAAAATACTGCCCCAATGTTATATCCTTAAGCATTTACTTATCCATCAGCCTTTCTTAAATACTTTTCTAATTCTTTTCTTGCCTCGCTAACCGATATGATACTGTCATTTATGGTCGGAATCCTTTGCTTAAGCTTTTTCAAAAGATAGGTTATCTGGGGAACAGCAAGTCCAATCTCTTCAAGCCTGTCCATCTTACTGAAAATGCTCCGGGTTGAACCGGTCATCTCTATTTTCCCTCTATTCATTACTATTACGCTATCAACATACTTTGCTATATCCTCCATGCTATGGGAAACCAAGATAACTGTCATTTTAAGGTTTTTGTGCAGATCAGATATCAAACCGAATATTTCATCCCGTCCTTTTGGATCCAGTCCAGCCGCAGGTTCATCCAAAACAAGTATTTCCGGTTGAAGCACCAGTATACCCGCCATTGCCACCCTTCTTTTTTGTCCCCCTGACAACTCAAAAGGAGATCTCTCCAGTATCTCTTTTGAAAACCCTAATGCGTTTGCGGCCTTTTTAACTTTTTCGTCTATTAGATCCTTGCTTTCGCCCCTCTTAACAAGACCAAAAGCTATATCTTTGTACACCGTTTCTTCGAACAATTGATGCTCTGGGTATTGAAATACAATTCCAACCTTTCTTTTAAGTTCCTTCGTTCTGCTTCCCTTCAACTCTTCACCGTTTATAAAGACACTTCCCTTGGTGGGCTTTAAAAGACCGTTAAAATGCTGAACCAGAGTGGATTTTCCTGATCCGGTGTGCCCAATAATTCCAACAAACTCCCCTGTCTCTATATTTAAGTTTATATTGTCCAAGGCCTTTTTCTCAAAAGCCGTTCCCTTCATATAAACATATGAAAGATTCTTTACTCTTACAGACATTTTCCCTCCACCAGTCCTGATCTTCCGTGCAATAGATTGCTCAATTTGTGTCATATTTATTTATACACTTTTTTCAGCTTGACTTCAAGCTAATGCTAAAATATTGTCAATGGAATTCCACAAAGTGAAATGACCGAAAAGCGGTGGGAACTCGATACACCCGGAGCTTTTGATATTATTGCATAATTGTTATATTTGTGAAGAAAATTGTTCCAGAAACTTAAGTTTTGCAAGTTAAGAATCTGTAAATACTTCGTGGGGCCGAGCAAAACTCACTACGTTCAGACAATGCTCTCCCTTTCCACGTCATATTAACAGGCTACTATAACCTGCTCCACAACGTTCCTTCCATATTTTTCTTCACATTCTTCTCATCTTTTAAGTATTGATTGAACTGCACTTGATGGGTATAATAAGTACGTGGTACGATACTTTGAAATATTTGTTTGAAAGGTGACTTTAAATGAACCATTATTACACCCAGAACCCGGACACACCTCACGATATAGGCACAATCGATTATGAAGTCAATGGCATAAAGCTGCAGCTAACTACCGACTCTGGTGTGTTCTCAAAGAACAAAGTTGATTACGGCAGCAATTTATTGATCAACTCCCTGCCTTCCACTTCCGGAAACATACTTGACTTAGGCTGCGGGTACGGCGTTATAGGAATTTCTCTGGCTAAACTGAACCCCGGTTCTTCTGTTACAATGGTTGATATAAATGAACGTGCTGTGGATCTGGCAAAAAAGAATATTA
The DNA here is from genome assembly GCA_012523755.1 of Clostridium sp. Taxonomy (GTDB): domain Bacteria; phylum Bacillota; class Clostridia; order Acetivibrionales; family Acetivibrionaceae; genus Hungateiclostridium. The sequence goes on from JAAYTO010000258.1 coordinate 12,936, forward strand.
AGCTTAATAATGTCACCAATGCCAGAGTGACACAAAGCAATGGGTTCTCCAATGTTATGGATAAATTCGACATGATTGTGAGCAATCCTCCAATAAGAACCGGAAAGAAAGTAATCTATCCACTATTCGAAAAAAGTATAAGCTACTTAAATCCCGGTGGTGCTATATATATTGTTATACAAAAAAAGCAGGGTGCAAAATCCGCCTTTTCAAAACTCGAAGAAATTTACGGAAACTGTGGTGTTATTAATAAAAGCGGCGGCTATTGGATAATTAGAAGCATCAAGCAGCCTTGATATTGAACCATGTTCTTGGATATGAGATAACATGCTTCAATTTCCTTCTGTTTTTCTTGCCCTTAATATCAAACCATGTTCTTGGATATGGTTCTGTTTAATTTTCTCAAAAAACATATCCAATAAAACCTAAGCAAAATGTTGATAGCAATGATTCTTGAATTTTCCCATTGTTAAATCATACCGTTTAAAAACTCAAAAGCCTCATCTACAGTCAGCACATCCAACGGCACGTCATAACCTTGCTTTCTAAGTTCATAAAACAACTCAGTAACCTGGGGTACTTCCAATCCCAGCTCTTTGATTTCTTCCACCCTTGAAAATACTTTTGATGGTTTTCCGTCCATTACGATCTTTCCGTCATTGATTACTATGACCCGTTGGGCTATGGTAGCCTCTTCCATATGATGGGTAATATGAATAATTGTAATATTTTCTTCTTCGTTTAATCTTTTAAGTACAGTCAATACTTCTTTTCTTCCGGCGGGGTCAAGCATGGCCGTCGCTTCATCCAGCACAATACACTTAGGCCTCATTGCAAGAATTCCTGCTATCGCAACCCTCTGCTTTTGTCCGCCGGACAGGTTATGGGGTGCGAATTCTTTATACTCCTCCATGCCTACATCCTTAAGGGCTTTATCCACTGTCTCAACGATTTCATCTGGGGAAATGCCAAGGTTTTCAGGACCAAATGCTACATCTTCCTCCACCGACGTGGCGACAAATTGGTTCTCGGGATTTTGAAATACCATTCCAACTGTCTGCCTTATCCCCCACACATCCTTCCCCGAGTCTGTTCTTCTATTTGTAATATACAAAACCCCCTTGGTCGGGATAAGAAGGGCATTTAAAAGCCTGGCAAAGGTTGATTTTCCACATCCATTCCCGCCGATAACAGCCACAAACTCGCCATCTTTTATCTGTAAGTCTAAATCTTTCACTGCTGGAGAGTTTTGTAATTTTTCATTATCCGTTCCATATATGTAGCTTACATTATCTGCCTTTATAATTGTATTTTTCATATATGCTCCCCTATCAATAATTCTGTTTCATGTTTTTTCACCCTTATAGCAAAACAGGGATTAAGGTGAACTCCGTTATCACCCAATCCCTATCAACTACACCTTTTTCTTGCTTCATTAAAAGAAAAGTTCTCTTCCATTTTAAATTTAGAGTTTTCGATGCTAAACCAATTGTAGAATCACCATCTCAGCAGCATCACCTTTTCTAGGACCTAGCTTGTATATCCTTGTGTATCCACCGTTAACACCCTTATATTTTGGTGCAATTTCGTCAAATAACTTGTTGGCAATGTTGATGGATTCACCATTCTCATCCTTAATTTTGTATACCCAGTTCATTACCTTTCTTCTGGCATGAAGTCTTGATGGATTATCAACTCTTACCATATCGGTTTTTACTTCTCTTTCCACCACTTGATACTCTCTGCCGTTTTTGGACTTCTTGACATTTGTAATCTTCTGTCCCTTCGGGTCCAGTTTTGCCGCACTGATTTTAGCCTGTTTTGAAGTGAAGTTGTCACATTCCTTAACAGCAATAGCTATTAGCTTTTCTGCAATATTTTTAACTTCTTTGGCTTTAGCCTCAGTCGTCTCAATTTTTCCATTTTGAAAAAGTGACGTAACAAGACCCTTGAGCATCGCTTTTCTTTGATCTGTAGTACGCCCTATTTTCCTTTGAGCTGGCATTCTTATACCTCCTTTACTTTAAGTCCGCCATTAACCTTGGACTTATTCTTGATTATTCTTTTCCTGATGCTTTTTAACATAACTAATTTTTAATCTTTACATTATGTTAAAAACACATTTCCTATGTTCATGTTTCAAAATAGTCCAAAATGAATTCTATCTCGAAACACCACTACTATTCTTCATTCGGTGCTAATGACAACTCCAGAGCCTTCAGTTTGTTAAGAACCTCTTCCAAAGACTTTTTCCCAAGATTTCTGACCTTCATCATGTCTGCTTCGGTTCTGTTTGTCAAATCTTCAACGGTATTTATTCCGGCTCTCTTCAAGCAGTTATAAGACCTAACAGACAGATCCAGCTCCTCAATAGTCATTTCTAGCACTTTTTCCTTCTTGTTTTCTTCCTTTTCTACCATTATTTCAGCATTCTTAGCATTATCAGAAAGGTCAATAAACAAGTTGAGGTGTTCGCTCATTATTTTAGCACCTAAGCTGATAGCTTCATCCGGTTTAATACTTCCATTAGTCCATACCTCTAATGTTAGCTTGTCATAATCTGTTATCTGACCAACACGTGTATTCTCAACAGTGTAGTTAACCTTCGTAACAGGAGTAAAAATTGAATCAATAGGAACCACTCCTATTGGCTGACCGGAATGCTTGTTTCTTTCCGCTGATACATACCCTCTTCCTTTTTCGAGGGTTAGCTCCATATAAAGTCTGCTATCGCCGTTCAAGGTTGCTATTTTATGATCTGGGTTTAAAATCTCAACATCAGAATCCACTTTAATATCCGATGCCTTTATTTCACCCTCACCATCAGCATCAATATATACAACCTTAGTTCCTTCACTGTGAAGATTTAAAGACAACCCTTTAATATTAAGGATTATTTCTGTAACATCCTCAACTACACCAGGTATTGTCGAAAATTCATGCAGTACTCCATCTATTTTGATCGAGGTTACAGCTACACCAGGCAAAGATGAAAGTAATATTCTCCTTAGTGAATTGCCAAGAGTAATACCATATCCTCTTTCCAATGGTTCTACTACAAACTTTCCATACGTGTTGTCTTCACTAGATATTATACATTCTATCTTCGGCTTTTCAATTTCAATCATCAAAAACCCTCCTTTGAACTATTATATTTTTTGAGGGCAACTGATTCAAAATTCCTTATCTCTCAATTATGCTATAACTATGCTATAACTTGAATCTTCTTCTCTATCGTTTGAATCTTCAGTTGCTGTACCAGGAATATATCATACACTTAAACCTTGTCATTACTTGGAGTACAACTCAACTATAAGACTTTCTTTAATCGGCAGATCAATATCTTCTCTCAAAGGAAGAGCTGCAATTTTACCTGTCATTTCCTCAGTGTCATACTCAAGCCACTTTGGACTTGGTCTCCCTGCTGCCAATTCTTTATTGTCCTTCATTTTCGGAGAACTCTTACTCTTATCTTTTACTGTTACAACATCCCCAAGCTTTACCAGATAAGAAGGTATGTTGACTTTTTTGCCATTAACCGCAAAATGTCCATGTCTAACCAACTGTCTGGCTTCTGGCCTTGATGCTGCGAGACCCATTCTATATACAACATTATCAAGTCTCAACTCTAAAATCTGAAGAAGGTTTTCACCGGTGATACCCTTCTTTTTAACAGCCATATCAAAGTATTTTCTAAATTGACTCTCCAAAACACCATAATATCTTCTTGCCTTTTGCTTTTCACGAAGCTGCAACCCATATTCGGATAGCTTCTTTCTGCCCTGTCCGTGTTGTCCAGGAGCATATGCCCTCCTCGAAATCGAGCATTTATTTGTAGTGCATCTTTCCCCTTTGAGGTAAAGTTTTTCACCTTCCCTACGGCAGAGTCTGCAAGATGCATCGGTATATCTTGCCATCTAGTTTTACACCTCCAAAAGAATATTTATTTATAATTAAAACAAAAATGCTAATTAAAAATTCAGTAATTCCAATGCATTATACCCTTCTTCTCTTCGGCGGTCTGCATCCGTTATGAGGGATAGGAGTCACGTCTTTAATAAGACTAACTTCAAGCCCAGCCGCTTGCAATGCTCTTATAGCTGCTTCCCTTCCAGAACCCGGACCTTTTACATAAACTTCTACAATCTTAAGTCCATGTTCCATCGCTCCTTTAGCAGCTGTTTCTGCTGCCATTTGTGCAGCAAAGGGCGTACTCTTCTTTGAGCCTCTGAAACCTAAGCTTCCTGCACTAGACCACGATAGAGCATTACCTGCAACATCTGTCAATGTTACTATTGTATTATTAAATGTAGAGCGGATATGTGCAGCACCACGCTCAATATTTTTACGTTCTCTTCTTTTTCTGGTAGTTCTCTTACCACCAGCAGTTTTAGTAGCCATTTAATCGCAAACCTCCTTTTACTATTTTTTCCTTTGAACTCCAACAGTTCTCTTTGGACCTTTCCTTGTTCTTGCGTTGGTCTTTGTTCTTTGACCACGCACTGGAAGTCCAGTTCTATGTCTTCTTCCTCTATAGCACCCTATTTCCATTAACCTCTTGATATTGAGTGAAACTTCTCTTCTTAAATCTCCCTCAACCTTATGTTCCTTGTCTATTACTTCTCTAAGCTTGTTGATCTCATCGTCTGTCAGGTCTCTTACCCTAGTGTCTGGGTTCACACCTGCCTTTGCCAAAATTTGACTTGACAAAGTTCTGCCGATACCATAGATGTAAGTCAACCCAATTTCTACCCTTTTTTCTCTAGGTAAATCGATTCCGGCAATACGTGCCATCTTTTTTTACACCTCCAATAAATTCCTATGAATTTTTTCGATTTTCGATATATAGCTTATATAATATAAAATAAACAATCCAGGTTATAAGAATATGACCTGAAGATGTTCATATTCTTATACAGCCGCACCCTGTATGTTATTTTTTTGCACAAAACTAAAATGTAATAATAAAAAACTTAGCCTTGCCTTTGTTTATGTTTTGGGTTTTGACAGATAACCATAACCCTTCCTTTTCTTCTAATAATCTTACACTTTTCACAAATTACCTTTACGGACGGTTTTACTTTCATATCGACACCTCCTCAAAACTAAATTACTTAGCCCTCCATGTAATCCTACCACGGGTCAGATCATAAGGAGAAAGCTCAACTGTCACCTTATCACCGGGTAAAATCCTAATAAAATTCATTCTGAGTTTACCGGATATATGAGCCAGTATTTTATGTCCATTATCCAATTCCACTTCGAACATTGCATTGGGCAATGCCTCAACTACCTTACCTTCAACTTCTATAACATCTTCCTTAGACAAACTTATAAACCCTCCTTATCTCTGATTTTAGGGCACACCCTATCTATGAACCATTTCCTTTTTCGTTATCGATATCCGCCAAGGCTTTACGAATTTCTGCATTTGATACTTTCGCACCTTTTTGTATTTTTTCAGCTAATGATAAAACAAAAGTTTTAGTGACTTTAAGGTGTTTCAGCTTTTTTAACTTCGCCTTTTCTATCCTTCTTAGGTCGCCATCTGAAACCTTCACTCTACAGTCATCAATTATTTCAACTACAATAAACTTCCTATCTGCATCCCTTCCAGCTATAGAATATACAACCTGGCCAACACCAATGTCCACTATACTCACCTCTGCTACAACAAGCATAAACCTAATCCAGCTTGGTCAATAACAACGGTTCATCTTCGGTTACCACAATTGTATTTTCATAGTGGGCAGATAGCTTTCCGTCTAATGTAACAACCGTCCAACCGTTTTTCAGTATCCTAACTGAATGTGTACCTTCATTAACCATTGGTTCTATTGCAAGGGTCATACCTGTTTCTATTCTGCTTCTCTGCCCCCGGCATCTGTAGTTTGGTATTTGAGGTTCTTCATGCATTTCTCTTCCAATACCATGTCCTACAAACTCACGGACAACAGAAAAACCGTTTTTTACAACATAATCTTCTATAGCCCCTGAAATATCAATTATCCTTTTTCCATTTACAGCATTTTTTATTCCTTCATAAAAGCTTTGCCTAGTGACATCTATTAGTCTTTGAGCTTCATCGGAAATTTTCCCTACAGCAAATGTCCTTGCCGCATCTCCGTGAAATCCATCCAAGTAAGCACCTACGTCAATACTAATAATATCGCCATCTTTTAGTTCCCTTAAACCAGGTATGCCATGAACTACCTCATCGTTAATTGATGCACATATACTTCCTGGAAAGTCAGGAACATTATTAAATGCTGCATTATAGCCTTTAAATGAAGGTATAGCACCACATTTTCGTATAAATTCTTCTGCAATTCTATCAAGCTCCAATGTGGTAACCCCCGGCTTTATCGTTTCCTCAATTTTTTTTAAAGTCAAAGCCACGACTTCACCGGCTTTTTTCATTGATTCTATTTCTTTTTTTGATTTTATTATCTTCATACTAGACTCCATTTAAAGCATCCAGAACTTCTCTTGTAGTATCATCAATGCGGTCTCTTCCTTCAACCGTAATGAGCTTTCCAATTTTTTTATAATACTCTATCAATGGCTCCGTCTGTTTATGATAAGTATCAAGTCTTTTGATGATAGTCTCTTCACGGTCATCCTCCCTTTGAAACAATTTCCTGTTACAACTGTCACAGACTCCTTCATGTTTAGGGGGGTTGTTCTGTATGTGGTAAGTCTTCCCGCACTGACATACTCTTCTCCCGGACAACCTTTTTATGATCTTATCGCCTGAAACATTAATATTCAGGACGCAATCCAATTCTATACCCATATCTTCTAAGATTTTATCAAGTTCTTGTGCTTGGCGTATAGTTCTTGGAAATCCATCCAGAATAAAACCTTCCGAACAGTCGGATTTGTTAATTCTGTTCTTGACAATATCTATTGTAAGCTCATCTGGAACCAATAAACCTTTATCAATGTATTCCTTGGCTTTTTTACCAAGCTCCGTGTTGTTCTTAATATTGCTTCTGAATATATCTCCAGTTGATATATGAGGTATATTATATTTTTCAGACAGAATTACTGCTTGTGTTCCTTTTCCCGCTCCCGGGGCACCTAGCAGAATTATTCTCATATTTATCCTCCCTCAAAAGCTTGAGTTGAACCACATCTAATATTGCCTGCTCATCTCATATTTACTCCAAAAATCCTTTATAATGTCTCATAAGCATTTGTGATTCAATCTGTCTAACTGTTTCTAACGCAACACCAACAAGAATCAAAACACTAGTTCCGGCAAACCAGACCCCTTTTACTCCAGTTATAACCTGTAATAAAGAAGGGAATATTTGAATAATAGCAAGGAACAACGCTGAAAACCAAGTTATTCTGGTCAGTACCTTGTAGATGTAATCAGATGTAGGTTTTCCAGGGCGTATTCCCGGTATAAATCCACCGTTTTTCTTCAGGTTGTTTGCCAGTTCAATCGGATTAAACTGAATAAAAGTATAAAAAAATGTAAAGAACATAATTAACAAACCTGATAAAAGGGAAATTTCAAGCCTTGACTGAAAATTTCTGAAATATTCAGCCACGGGGTGGGTTGAAGTAGGAAAGAAAAACCCAACTATTGTTGCCGGTAAGGCTACAAAGGATGTCGCAAATATTATAGGCATAACTCCAGCAGAATTTACCTTGATAGGTATGTGCGTACTCTGACCGCCATACATTTTACGACCCACAACCTTTTTGGCATATTGAACGGGTATTCGCCTTTCAGCTTCTGTAACCCATATAACAGCAACTATAATTGCTACAAACACTAAAAGCACACTAGCAACTCCCAATATTCCCCAAAGACCCTGTCCCAAATTGCCCAGTTTATACTCATTGACAAGGTAAACCACTGCTACAGGACCTCTTGATACAATTCCTGCAAATATCAATAATGATATTCCATTTCCTATTCCATACTCTGTGATCTGTTCACCCAACCACATAAGAAATGCAGTACCTGCAGTAAAGGATAAAGTAATTACAATAAAGGTGAAGACATTTCTCTGTGATACGGCATTTCCCAATCCAAAGAAGAATGCACTGGCTTGAAGAAATCCAAGAATTACTGAACCATATCTCACGTATTGAGCAATGATTTTTCTTCCTTCCTCGCCTTCTTTGGCAAGCTTCTCAAGCTGCGGTATTGCTACAGTTAACAGCTGTATAATGATCGAAGCTGTAATGTAAGGTCCTATACTCATGGCAAAGATTGTTGCATTAGCAAAAGCTCCACCCGATAGTATATCAACAAATCCAAAGATTGTTCCCTGACCTATCATTTCCTTTAATGCATTAGGATCTAAATACGGAACGACAATGTGACAACCCATTCTGAATATTACTATCATCAAAAAAGTAAAAAACATTTTCTTTCTCAGATCTGGAATTTTCCACGCATTCCTTAATGTTGCAAGCAATCCGCCCATATTAAATCACCTCGACCTTTCCTCCCGCAGCCTCAATTTTCTCTGAAGCCGTCTTTGTAAATCTTTCAGCCTTTACGGTAAGTTTTTTTGTCAGATCACCGTTACCTAATATTGCAACTCCATCAATGACCTTGTTAACAAGTCCTTTTTCTTTTAGGAGTTCTTGTGTTACTACCGTACCATCATCAAAAACATTTAAATCCGACACGTTAACTTCTGCATATACTTTAGCAAATATATTATTAAACCCTCTCTTCGGAAGTCTTCTATAGATAGGCATCTGCCCACCTTCAAAGCCAGGTCTTACTCCACCTCCGGAACGTGCATTCTGTCCTTTGTGCCCTCTTCCTGCAGTTTTACCGTTACCGGTTCCATGTCCTCTGCCTTTTCTTTTAGGCAGCTTCTTAGAGCCTGGTGCAGGTTGTAATTCAAACAACTTCATGGATTACACCTCCCTTATATTTCTTCAACTGATAACACATGTTCAATTTTATTAATCATACCTCTTATCTGAGGATTATCCTGCTGTTCAACACTGGCACCGATTTTTCTTAAGCCTAAGGCTCTTACTGTCGCTACCTGTGCTTTTCTTAATTTACTGGTACTTCTGACTAAGGTAATTTTAAGCTTTGCCACTAGAGTCCCCTCCTAACCTAACACTTCTTCCACAGTTTTGTTGCGAAGCTTTGCCACTTCTTCTACAGTCTTTAACTGAGAGAGACCTACCATAGTTGCATTGACCATATTAATTGGGTTATTTGTTCCTAAGGATTTTGTTCTGATGTCCTTAATCCCTGCTAGTTCCAATACCGCTCTGACTGGTCCGCCAGCTATAACTCCAGTACCGGCACCGGCTGGTTTAAGAAGCACTTTTCCAGCCCCAAATTCCCCTGTTATCTCATGAGGAATTGTCGCTTCAACCAATGGAACCTTTATAAGGTTTTTCTTTGCATCCTCAATACCTTTTCTTATAGCATCGGGTATTTCTGCTGCTTTTCCAATTCCACTGCCTACATGACCATTTTCATCACCAACAACCACCAAGGCACTAAAACGGAAGTTTCTACCACCTTTAACAACCTTAGTAACACGACCTATATTTACAACTCTCTCTTTCAAATCTAAGACACTAGCATCAATACGTTGCAAATTGTTTTCCCTCCTTTTTCTTAAAAATCTAATCCCGCTTCCCTTGCACCTTCTGCAAGTTCTTTTACTCTACCATGATATATATATCCGCCTCTATCAAATACAACCTGCTTTATCCCGCTACCTATTGCCTTCTTTGCAACAAGCTTGCCTACTTCTCTGGCTGCTTTCTTGTTTCCACAATAACCTATCTTGCTTTTTATATCTTTATCAAGGGTTGACGCTGAAACAAGAGTTGTTCCGGTTGTATCATCAATTATCTGTGCGTAAATATTGGATAAGCTTCTATATACATTTAAACGTGGGCGTTCCGACGTTCCTGTTATCTTTTTTCTTACTCTTATATGCTTTCTTATTCTAGCAACATTTTTGCCGGGCTTTTTTATCATGTAGTTTCACTCCCTCCTAACTCTTGGCTTTTGCACCAGTTTTACCTTCTTTACGTCTTATAACTTCTGTTTCATATTTGATTCCTTTTCCTTTGTATACCTCAGGCTTTCTCTTGCCTCTTATTTTAGCAGCATATTCTCCAACTTCCTGCTTGTCAATTCCTTTAACAATAACCTTGTTTGGGGCAGGCACTTCTACTGTTATACCTTCAGGATCATCCATTTCTACAGGATGTGAGTATCCCAGTGTCAGTACTAATTTTTTCCCTTGTTTTTGTGCTCTGTAGCCCACGCCGTTTATTTCCAGACTTTTTTCATAACCTTCAGTAACGCCTACAACCATATTATTAACTAAAGACCTTGTCAAACCATGTAAAGCCTTATGCTTCTTCTCTTCCGAAGGCCTTTGAATCAAAATATTTCCGTCTTCTACTTTTATTATCATATCTTTATGGAACTGTTTTGTCAAAGTCCCCTTTTTTCCTTTTACAGTCAGGGTATTATTGTCTTCAATTTTTACTTCAACTCCCCCCGGAACTGCAATCGGTAACCTACCTATTCTTGACATTATGCCACCTCCTGTCCTAACATTACCATACAAATGCTAATACTTCCCCGCCAATCCCTGCTGCCCTTGCATTTTTATCTGTCATTATTCCCTTAGATGTTGACAATATTGCTATTCCGAGACCTCCCAACACCTTTGGAATTTCTCCCTTTCCGGCGTAAACCCTCAAACCGGGTTTGCTTATTCTCTTTATTCCTGTAATAACATTTTGCTTGTTACTTGTATATTTCAACCTTATTCTAATAACGCCCTGCTTACCATCATCTATTTCCTCAAGCCCTTTTATATAGCCCTCTTCCAATAAAATGTTCGCAATTGACCTTTTTAGGTTGGAAGCGGGTATGTCAACTATATCATGTTTTGCAGAACTAGCATTTCTTATTCTGGTCAACATATCTGCTATTACATCTGTTATCTGCATATGTTTAACCTCCTTTCATAAGATAACTACCAACTTGCTTTTCGAACACCCGGTATTTGACCTTTGTAAGCCAATTCTCTAAAGCATAAACGGCATATTCCGAACTTCCTCATATATGCATGGGGTCTACCACACAATTTGCATCTGTTGTAAGCCCTTGTTTTATACTTCTGTGTCCTCTGCTGTTTCAAAATCATAGCTTTTTTTGCCACGCAACAATCCCTCCTTTAACTCTTGCTAAACGGCATTCCTAAAAGAGTAAGAAGTTCCTTGGCTTCCTCATCGGTTTTTGCCGTTGTAACAAACGTTATATCCATTCCTCTAATTTTATCAATCTTGTCATAATCTATCTCAGGGAATATAAGTTGTTCCTTAACGCCCATTGAATAATTACCTCTTCCGTCAAAGGAATTAACAGGCACACCTCTAAAGTCCCTAACCCTTGGAAGTGATATATTAATAAGCTTATAAGCAAAATCATACATCTTTTCGGCTCTTAGGGTTACTTTACAGCCCACATTCATTCCTTCTCTTAACTTAAAAGCTGCAACCGATTTTTTAGCTTTTGTTACAATCGGTTTTTGTCCAGCAATCAATGTCATATCGTTAACGGCTGCCTCCATAGCTTTAGGATTATCCTTTACATCTCCAACTCCCATGTTTAGAACAATCTTCTCAAGTTTTGGTACCTGCATTATACTTTTATATTTAAATTTAGCTTGTAAGGCTGGTACTACTTCTTTAATATACTTTTCTTTTAAAGCTGACATCTAACTTTTACCTCCTCTCTCAGAGAATACCTATCAACCTTTGGCTTCGTTTATTATGTCTATTGTTCCGTTGCATTTTTTGCACTCTCTGTCCTTTTCTCCGTTCTCTAAAATATGTCTTCTAATCCTTGTAGGCTTTCCGCATTTCGGACAAACCAGCATAACTTTCGAACTATTAATTGGTGATTCCTGACGGATTATACCACCCTGCTGGTACTGTGATCTGGGCTTTTTATGCTTTGTTGTTATATTAACGCCCTCAACTAGCACTGTGCCATCATGAGCATTTACATGCAGAACTTTTCCCTTTTTTCCTGCATCTTTTCCGTTTAGAACTACTACTGTATCACCTTTTTTAACATGAACCTTTTTCTTCAACTTAAGCCGCCTCCTCCCTTATAAAACTTCTGGTGCGAGGGACAATATTTTCATATATTCCTTATCCCTTAATTCTCTTGCAACAGGTCCAAAAATACGAGTTCCCCTTGGATTCTTATCCTCTTTTATAATGACCGCTGCATTTTCATCAAATCTTATATAGGAACCGTCTACTCTTCTAACTCCTTTTTTTGTACGGACTATAACACATCTTACAATATCACCTTTTTTAACAACACCTCCGGGTGTTGCTTCTTTAACAGAAGCTACTACAACATCACCAATGTTTGCGTACTTCCTTTTTGAACCTCCAAGAACCTTTATGCACATTAACTCTTTTGCTCCGCTGTTATCGGCAGCTCTGAGCCTTGATTGTACTTGAATCATATTAGAACCTCCTTTCTGCTAAGATTAACGGGCTCTCTCAATAATCTCAACCAGTCTCCACCTTTTATCTCTGCTAAGGGGACGGGTTTCCATTACCCTGACTGTATCACCAATATTACATTCATTATTCTCATCATGAGCTTTTAATTTGTATGTTCTTTTAACATACTTTTTATAAAGCGGATGTTTTTCGGAACTTACTATATTTACAACTATTGTTTTATCCATTTTATCGCTGGTAACCTTACCAACCCTTGTTTTTCTTAAAGCTCTATCAGCCAACTTAAACCTACCTCCTTTCAAGGTATATTAAACCTTTATACCCTTAAGTTCCCTTTCTCTCAATACGGTCTTTATACGTGCAATTGACCTCTTCACATCCTTAAGTTTCATAGGATTTTCAAGCTGATTTGTTGCATGTTGAAATCTAAGCTTGAATAACTCTGACTTCAACTCACCAAGTTCTTTTTCCAATTCATCCTGTGATCTCTCTCTAATATCTCTAGCTTTCATTTGCTTCACCACCCATTTCTTCTTCACGTGTTACAAATTTACACTTAATGGGAAGTTTATGCATAGCAAGCCTTAGCGCTTCCCTTGCAACCTCTTCCGATACTCCAGCAATTTCAAACAATACTCTACCGGGCTTAACTACAGCTACCCAATATTCTGGAGCTCCTTTACCACTACCCATACGGGTCTCTGCAGGTTTTTGAGTTACCGGTTTGTCCGGGAATATCTTAACCCAAACCTTTCCGCCCCTTTTTGTAAAACGAGTCATAGCTACCCTGGCAGCTTCTATCTGATTACTCGTTATCCACGCAGGCTCAAGAGCTTGAAGTCCAAATTGACCATCAGACACCTTGTTTCCTCTTGTTGCCACGCCCTTTAGTCTTCCTCTTTGAACCTTTCTACGTTTTACTCTCTTAGGCATTAACATTATTTATCTCCTCCTTCCCGCTTTTTCTCCTTCTTAACAGCCGGAAGTACTTCTCCTTTATAAATCCAGACTTTAACACCTAATTTACCATAGGTTGTATTAGCTTCTGCAAATCCATAATCAACATCTGCCCTTAATGTCTGAAGAGGTATTGTTCCTTCATGGTAATGCTCTGTTCTAGCTATTTCAGCACCTCCAAGACGACCGGATACCGATGTCTTTATACCCTTTGCTCCAAGTCTCATTGTCCTTGACATAGCCTGTTTCATTGCTCTTCTAAAAGAAATTCTTTTTTCAAGCTGTGAAGCTATGTTTTCTGCAACTATTTGAGAATCCAGTTCCGGAACCTTAATTTCTGTTATATTTATCAAAACATTCTTCTGGGTTAGTTTTTCGAGCTGTTTCCTAAGTTCCTCTATTCCGGAACCACCCTTTCCGATTACTAATCCGGGTTTTGACGTATTAACATTAATTTTAACCTTATTTGCAGCTCTTTCAATCTCAATTCTTGAAATACCTGATGCATAAAGCTTATTTTTTATGAATTTTCTGATTTTAAAATCTTCTACCAAAAACTCACTAAAGTTCTTGTTGCTCGCATACCACTTTGTATCCCAATCTTTAATAATTCCTATTCTCAATCCATGGGGATTAACTTTTTGGCCCATCATCCACCCTCCTTTTCTTTTAGCTTCTTTCCTTAACCACTAAAGTAATGTGACTGGTCCTTTTTCTAATCCTGTTTGCCCTACCCTGAGCTCTTGGTCTAATTCTCTTTAATGTTGGACCTTGATTGGCAAACGCCTCTGCAACATACAAATCATCTCTATTCAATCCGTTATTGTTCGTTGCATTTGCTTCAGCTGATCCTAACAGCTTAAATAATATGTCCGAGGCAGCTTTGGGAGTGTACCTTAATATTCCATAAGCCTCATCAATATCCTTACCCTTTATAAGATCCAAAACAATTTTTACCTTTCTTGCAGATATCCTTGCGTATTTAAGAACCGCTTTTCCCTGGTCCTTTCCTATTCCCAATTTATTCCTTTCGCTTTTTGTAAGCAACGCAGGTCTATCTGATTTTCTATGCTTAGCATTATAAACCTCTAAGGCTTTATCCCTATCTTGAAGTAATTCCTTTTTCGGTATAGAATTCTTTCCCAACTGGATTCCCTCCCTTCATGTTACCTTTACTTTAACGCTGTGGATTTTTCAGTGTGAGAACCATGCCCCCTATAAGTTCTTGTAGGTGCAAATTCTCCTAACTTATGACCAACCATATCTTCCGTTATATAAATCGGCACATGCTTTCTTCCATCATGTACTGCAATTGTATGTCCTACCATCTGTGGAAATATAGTAGAAGCTCTTGACCAACTTTTTAATACCTTCTTCTCGTTTTTTTCGTTCATGGCTTCAATTCTCTTAAGAAGCTTCGGTTCAACAAATGGTCCCTTCTTTACTGATCTACTCATTTATCCGCGTCCTCCTTTCTTTACTGCTTAACAAAACGCAATAACATACAATCTCTAGACTATTTCTGTTTCCTTCTCTTAACAATGTACTTGTCTGTATCCTTATTCTTCTTTCTTGTCTTATATCCCAGTGTCGGTTTACCCCAAGGAGTTACAGGACTTGGTCTACCAATTGGCGATTTTCCTTCTCCTCCACCGTGGGGGTGATCAACAGGATTCATTACCACACCACGAACTGTAGGTCTTATTCCCAGCCATCTTTTTCTTCCGGCTTTTCCTATCGTAATGTTTTCGTTTTCTATGTTGCCAACCTGTCCAATGGATGCTTTGCACTTAATACTAACCATTCTTACTTCTCCCGAAGGAAGTCTTATCTGAGCATATTTTCCTTCCTTTGCCATGAGCTGTGCGGAATTTCCTGCTGCCCTTACCAACTGGGCACCTTTTCCTGGTTTTAACTCAATATTATGAATTTCAGTACCTACCGGGATACTGCTTAACGGCAATGCGTTTCCAGGCCTAATATCAGCATTTTCTCCAGACTCAACAATATCCCCAACCTTTAATCCCACAGGTGCAATTATATATCTCTTTTCACCATCAACATAGTGCAAAAGTGCTATATGAGCAGTTCTGTTCGGATCATACTCTATAGATGCAACCTTTGATTTAATTCCGTCCTTGTCCCTCTTGAAGTCAATTATTCTATACTTTCTATTTGTTCCCCCTCCATGGTGACGGACCGTTATCCTACCATATGAATTCCTGCCGCCAGTCTTCTTAAGGGGTGCCAATAACGACTTTTCCGGTTTCTTCTTAGTAATCTCCTCAAAAGTAGAAACTGTCATGAACCTTCTTGCTGGAGATGTAGGATTATACTTTTTAACTGGCATTTCTTTTCACTCCTTCATCTATCTTACTTCAGTAAGACTAAACTTATTGTGCAACACCAAACTCTTCAATGCTTGTTTTGTACTTCTTATTAGTAGTAACTAACTTTCCACCATCACTTAGATACTCTACCGGCTTTGGATCGGTATCAATTTTCACAATTGCTTTCTTCCAATCCGGTCTATATCCCTCGTGGACACCCATTCTTTTCTGTTTACCTTCATTATTAATCGTATTTACTTTTAGAACCTTAACCTGAAAAAGCTTTTCAACAGCTTGCTTTATTTCGGTTTTTGTTGCCTTTACATTTACTATAAAGGTGTACTTCCCGTTAGCTATTTCATCATTACTTTTTTCCGTTATATACGGTCTAATTAATATATCTTCAGCTGCTCTCATTATACGTACACCTCCTCAACCTTTGATACTGCATCCTTAGTTATTATAAACTTTTCATGTCTTATAATGTCATACACATTCATTGTGTTGACAAGAAGAGTTTTAACTCCGGGAATATTTCTTGCCGACATTTGAACATTCTTATTCTTATCGGCTAAAACAATAACAGCAGTTTCATTTACATTCAAATTCTTCAGAACGTCTACCATCTGTTTTGTCTTTATCTTGTCAAAGTCCAGACTGTCCAATACAAGTATTTCATTCTCATTAACCTTTGATGAAAGTGCTGACTTTAATGCCAACCTTTTAAGTTTTTTAGGAAGTGTATAACTGTAGCTTCTCGGCTTTGGTCCAAGGGCTATACCACCTTTTACCCACTGTGCCGAACGAATACTTCCATGTCTTGCTCTACCCGTGCCTTTCTGTCTCCAAGGCTTAATCCCACCGCCACGCACTTCGCTTATTGTTTTTGTTGACTGGGTACCCTGTCTTTTATTTGCCAGCTGATTCACCACTACCTGATGAATAGCGTTTTTATTAACATCAACTGAAAATATATTATCGCTTAGCTCAACATTGCCAACCACCTTGCCATTTATATCATAAACATCTACTTTCGGCATTTTAATTCCTCCTTTCGCCTATTATTTACGAGCCTTTACTGTATCCTTTATTATCAGCAAACCGCCTTTAGCTCCCGGTACTGCTCCCTTCACAAGCAGGAGATTTCTTTCACTGTCCACTCTTACGATATCAAGATTCTGAACTGTTACCCTTTCAAAACCCATGTGTCCCGGCAACTTTCTTCCTTTAAAAACTCTTCCCGGATCTGAGCAGCCTGCCAATGCCCCAACTCTTCTATGATATCTTGAACCATGTGTTTCTCTTCCTCGGCTAAATCCATATCTTTTTATAACACCGGCATAACCTTTACCTTTAGAAGTTCCGGTTACATCTACACAATCTCCATTTTGGAACATATCAGCAACTTTTATTTCCTGACCTACTTCATACTGTTCCAAATCATCAACTCTGAATTCTCTCGTGTGTTTTTTGGGTGATATCTTTAAATTTGAAAAAACTCCCTTTTGTGGCTTGTTGATTCTTCTTTCATGAACGTCACCAAATCCTACCTTAACTGAACTATAACCGTCTGTTTCTGGATTCTTCTTCTGGATGACTGTCATTGGCCCTGCTTCTATAACAGTTACAGGAATTAATAAACCATCTTCATTAAAAACCTGAGTCATACCTATTTTCTTGCCTAAAATAAACTTTTTCACTTATTATCCCCTCCTATGGTTATTGGTTCACATTACATCCATTTCTATTTATAATGTGAACATGACCTTTAATCAGTAAGTTCTTCATTACAGCTTTATTTCGATATCTACACCAGCAGGCAAATCCAATCTCATCAATGCATCCACAGTCTTTGGAGTCGGAAGCAGAATATCAATAAGCCTCTTATGTGTTCTCATTTCAAACTGCTCACGGGAATCCTTATACTTATGCGGTGCCCTCAGTATTGTTATTATTTCTTTTTCTGTCGGTAACGGCACAGGTCCTGACACCTGAGCTCCGGTTCTCTTAGCTGTATCAACTATCTTCTCAGCTGATTGATCAAGAACCTGATGATCAAATGCTTTTAGCCTGATTCTGATTTTTTGTTTGTTTGCCATACATAATCCTCCTTAATATTGTTACGTACAACAAGAATCATTTCTGTACACTATGCCGGGTGTTTCCTATTTGATTATATTAAAACCCAGGAATCATAATTTGCCTTCATGGCATATTTACCTGGGCTGTACTATTTCAAGTTCCTATGCATAATTCTATGCATCGCAAAATGTACAGTGACTTGTCGCCCGGTTTCTAGAATCGGACATTCTCCATAGAAGTTACCTGCTTTAAAGCAGCAATCTCCTATATCATCGTATGCCTCGCCACAACATTCAACATTTTACTATAAATTTTTATTTTTTGCAAGCACTTTTTTTAAAAATTCAAATTGCTTTATTATTGTAAGCGTTTAATAAAACTTTAACATCCAAAACCTTAAGTATTAACTCATCTGAGTCTGTTTTTACCATTACGTTCTTATCTTTCAAATTTAATGTTTGTGTATTTTGTTTTGCTACATCATAAACTACTGGCTGGCAGTTTTCACTTCTTCCCAGGACTTCTTCTTTGGTCTGTAATACCCATCAACATATTATCCTATACAAAAAGGCCACGCCAGCCGAAACTGTTTGACCTGCTTTTCTTACAATTATATATGTTGTTCAAATGTTATGCAGTTTCCTCCGATAAATGCGGGTAATATCCTTTCTAGATACCAATTAACATCTGTTACCAACTGCTCCATCAAATTTACGGCCATCAACTTTAAAACTTCCTCTTCCTTAAGCTCATTTACAAGGAAATCCTCAAAATCTTTATCAATTAAACCTTTTGTACTCTTACTCGTTCCCTTGCTGCCAATCCTAACAGATACAGCATTTATATTAAACCAATTCTCAAATGACAAAGATAGAGCAGTTGAGCTATTTATGAAATTCAATGATCAGATTGAGGATAATGACTTTACGATTGCAGACGGAAGAAGAAAAAGTGAAGGCAGTATTAAAAGAATAATAATGAGCCTGATTGATGGTGAACAGCCTCATACTATAAAAAGTATGCCGAAAGATAAAAGGAATCTAATTATATATAATCTATATAAAAATAAAGGATTATCGAAAAGTGTAATTGAAAGGGCTACTGGAATATCAAGGGGGACAATTACAAGAATCATAAAGCAGTTTGAAACGAGTCAAATTATGCAA
>JAAYTO010000259.1 GCA_012523755.1 Clostridium sp.
ATAAAGGAAGGGTTAGAGTTGAGGATATTGTAAATTACTTTATAGAGTTTTACAGTGACTGGAAAGATAAGGGACTGGTGGTGGAAAAGAAAAATAGCATATTTTGCAAGGAAGGCTATACAAGGAAAGAAGTTGAGAGAAATATATTTGCCAATCCTTTTAGGCACTTTGAGGACATGCGTTTTATGAGAAGGTGCCGGGAGATTGAGTATGTGGAGTTTAACAGGCACGTGTTCAGAAAGTTGACAAAAGATGATATTGACTGGATCATAGAGCATTGCGACAAGAAACTCGAGGAGTATTACAGTAGAGATATTTTTAAAAAGTAAAAGGGAATGACAGATACCGTATAGCTTTATGGCAAATAACTATTATGGATATTCTCTATCTTTTTGCGATACACAAGATAATGACAGTTTATTTTTTAAGAATAGTACTAATTTCCCTGTGTTGATCCCATATCAATAAGAACATTGATATAACAATAATTCCGATGCTAAACAGTGAAAACATTGGAAATGCCGATTCTAACAACTGAGATAATGTTATGGGAACACCGGCTCCAATTATATTTATTAAACAGTAATTTGCAATGAATAAAAACAATCCGGATACAGGCACTATTAACAACATTGAGACTAACATAAGTAATAAAAGTTCAAAAAATAAAATCGTAAATATAGTCAGACGCGTAACTCCGATTGCTCTTACCATTGCATAATATTTGGCGTTGGAATTAATGTAGCTGTGTAAAACACTGAATAAACTGAGAGTCATAGCAAGGAGCACGAATACTGATAAAATTAACATCACATACTTGACAACGGATCTCAACTGCGATATATAAAATATTTGCTCTGCCAAATCGGCATTATAAGAAACCTGTTTTTCTATATTTTTTTGCTGGAGAGATTGCAATACGGCTAAACTGTTTGAAAAATCATTTACAGGTGCATACGCAGTCAGCGATTTACACTTAAATTTCACATTTTTGCATAGAACCATAATTAATTACCTTTTATATCACCGGCGTATTTAAACACCATATCACCGCAAGATAAAGTCTTGCTTGCAACATCAAAGCACAGATCAAGACCGTAAGACCCGGTTTCGGGATTAGGAACCTCATAATAATATTGATTTTCCTTTTCATTATATCTAATATTTTCTATTTTGGAATACTTACCGTCAAAAACTTCTTTAAAGTTCATTTCAGCAATATAAGCTTCTTGTAATTTTCTAAACTCATTCATATCAAATTTGTGCTCGGTTTTTTTAATTTTATCACAAACCAGAAGATATGCAGCATTAATTTGAGGGGATTCGTAGTTAACATTTTCGCAGTATACAAAATCTTTAGTTAAAATTATTATTGCCATGCTTCCATCGGCATTTTTGTATATAAACTTACCGTAAAGCGGTTCGGTATTTTTAAAAGCACCGGATATCATTAAAATCAGCATTGTTGTTATACTTAACACAAGAATAACGAAAACAGGAATAATTATTTTTTTAGTTACTTTGGCTGTAATCATTGGACATGCTCCTTTATAGTCATTATTATAAATTTGTTTATAGTTATATTATAGATTTTTTAAAAGAAAGTAGCAATTCAATTTAAACTCAAATTTTCTGTTTTAAATATTTCAGGGAAGAAACGGTTAAAAATATGCTTCCGAATTGGGGTGGGATGACAATATGAAGGACAAGTTTATGGACATGGTAAAAGTCATGGATATGAGTTTTTCCTACAAACCAGTCCTACTTAAGGCTATGTCAGATCATGCCGATGAGAACGGAAAGGTTGGAGTGGGGGATATTGTAGATTATTTTATAGAATTTTACAGTGTCCGGAAAAATAAAGGGCTGGTGGTGGAAAAGAAAAAACTCTCTTTATTTGTTGCTAATAAATTCTTCACTTTAATTAAAGTAATCTACTCAATGTACCAGCCACCCATAATCCTGCCTGCAATCCGCAATGTAATCAACAAACACAGTCTGAACCTTAATTTGATACAGAACCAGATAATATTTTTCAACAAACATTTTATGGTACTTATTTAGCGGGATAAATTCTTCGGTAAGAAATGGAAATCGTTCAGGCATAATAGAAAGAGAGCGAATAGCATTCATAAGATCGTTTTTAGCTTTACGAGCAGCAGCAGGACTTTTCTGTGCTAAAAACTGTACATGACCCGCCAACATTTGACGGGCACGATCGGAAATAATAACCTTATACTGAACCTTTTTTTCCATGTTCCACCTCGTCAATAATGCTTTCGAGATAGCTGTCCAATTCATCGGGTGTAACTCCGGCACGGCCAGCCAATCGGTCCTCCTCAACAGCCAGTAGGTCTTCCCTTAGTTTCAGCATTTTTTCTCGACGGGTAAAGGCCTCTATATCCATAACCACGAGATCACCCTCACCGTTTTTGGTGAGAAAAACAGGTTCTTTGGTGGACTTGCACAAAGCTGCAATTTCATTATAGTTTTGCCGGATACTTGCGGACGGCTTAATCAGCATGGTATCAACTCCTTGTAGTAACATTCTAATCATATTATACTACTTTCATGCTATGATATCAATTAGCAATCGCATTATCTCACATATATTTGTGTATATTGTGACTTAATTTATTTTTCAGACAATCTGCATGACGGTTGTTAATCTCTTTTTAAGAAAAAATATTGGAAAGATATAAATAGTGCTTTGGCGTGAATAAAACATATTGATTATACTTGAAATTATAATAATTTGTATTATAATTATATTAAGAGGTGGTTTGATAATGAAAAGGTTTATTGATAGAGAAGAAGAAATAAAATTTTTGAATAATGAATATAATCGAAAAGGTTCTTCGTTAGTGGTGATTTACGGCAGACGAAGGGTGGGCAAGACTGCTTTATCTGTTGCTTTTTCAAAAAATAAAAATGCTTTATATTTTCTTGCAACGGAAGAAAGTGAATTGCAAAACAGAAAAGCATTTAAAGATGCTGTGGCAGATTTTTGTGGAAATGAGCTACTGAAAAATTCAAAAGTGGAGAGCTGGGATATCATATTTAAAGCACTACAGCCAAAAACGGTGAACGAAAAACTGCTAATCATAATAGATGAATTTCAGAATTTGGGTAAATCAAACCCTTCATTTCCTTCAATCTTGCAAAAAATATGGGATACAGTTTTAAAAGATAAGAATGTCATGCTTATCCTTTGTGGATCGCTGATATCAATGATGGAAAGCCAGACGCTCAATTATACCAGTCCGTTGTATGGAAGAAGAACGGGACAAATTAAATTGAAACAAATACCCTTTTCACATTACAGTGAATTTTTCCCGAAAAAAAACCGCAAAGATTTGATAGAGTATTATGCGGTTACCGGTGGCGTTCCAAAGTATATAGAGCTTTTTTATGATTTCGAGAACATCTATTCTGCAATTGAAAATAATGTGCTGTCAAAGCAAAGCTTTCTTTACGATGAACCTAATTTTTTATTGCGGCATGAAGTTACGGAAGTGGGAAGCTACTTTTCAGTCATTAAAACAATAGCAGCGGGTAATCAGAAACTTGGTAAAATTGCAGCAAGCTTGGAATTGCAGCAGACAGGACTGACAAAATATTTAAAAACTCTGATTGACCTCGGTATTTTGGAGCGAGAGGTGCCTGTTACTGAGGAAAATCCCGAAAAGAGCAAGAAGGGATTATACAAGATAAAGGACAATTTCGTTCTTTTTTGGTTCAAATTTATTTATCCCAATTTGAGCTTTATTGAATCCGGAAATAAGAACCTTGTTATGAAAAAGATAAAGGCCAATTTTATAGATGGACATGTAAGCTATGTATATGAAGATATTTGTATAGAGGAGATGTGGAAGCTGAATACCCAGGGAAAGTGGGATTTCACTTTTGACAAGGTGGGAAGATGGTGGAATGGCGATAAAGAAATTGACATTGTGGCATTTGACAGCACCGGAAAGGATATAATATTTGGGGAGTGTAAATATTGGGAAGGCAAGGTTGGACTCAATGTACTTGCCGCTCTTGAAGAAAAGGCGAAGTTTGTAGAGTGGAAAAGGGAAAAACGTCGGGAACACTTTATATTATTTGGAATTAACGGATTTACAGATGAACTGGTTGAATTAGCAAAGAAAAGAGAAGATGTTGTGTTGTGCGAATAAAACCAGTGTAATAGGAAATGTCTGAAAAAAGTTATTAATAGCATTATGCTTCGGACCGGAAACCGAACAACGCAGATTGATAATGAATATTTACGATTTGGAGAATCAGTTAATAAAAAATACCTCATACTTTTGCGTTGCGATTTGCCCTTGGAAATTAGATGGGAATTGAAGCAAAGAAGAGAAGTACAATGGCAATTTTACTCACGGTGAAATCATGAAGGAAGATTAAGCCATGGCATAAATTACAGATAAACTTTATTGAGCCTTTGTAGTAAGATATTACCCATAGATAATGAAAAGTGGGGTTATACTAAATGGGTAAGAAATTATACAAAGGGA
>JAAYTO010000260.1 GCA_012523755.1 Clostridium sp.
AAGCAACTAGCTGTAAAACTAGATGCCCTTTATAATACATAAATATTTCTACACTTCAGTTACCACTTCAGCCGTAACTTGCCCTTTAACTTCCTTCTCATAATACTCCTTTTTATATAGTAGTACGCAACACTCAACATGGCTCGTCCAGGGAAACATGTCTACTGGTTGTACCTCCCGTACACAAAACCCACCTTCTGAAAGATACTTTATATCCCTCGCCAAAGTTGCCGGATTGCAGGACACATATACGATTCTGTCTGGCTTCATATCCACAAGAGTTCTTAACACCTCTTCATCACAGCCCTTCCTTGGAGGGTCAACCACAACAACATCCGCCCGTATACCCTTTTTAAACATTTGAGGTATGACCTCTTCAGCTTCGCCTACTATAAACTCCACATTTTCCACACCATTAATCCGGGCATTTTCCTTTGCATCCTTTATTGCTGCCTCAACAACCTCCACACCATAAACCATTCTTGCCTTTTGAGACAAAAACAGCGATATGGTGCCTATACCGCAGTACAAGTCAAAGACCGTCTCCTTCCCTGTAAGCTGTGCGTACTCCAATGCCTTGTTGTAAAGCACCTCGGTCTGAATCGGATTGACCTGAAAAAACGACTGCGGGGATATGTTGAATTTAAATCCACCACCATCAAAAACTCCGGGGGCATCGAGTTCCCATCCCTTTTTGCTCTTTTCACTTTCTGAGATTCCTCCAATATAGTCGGTAATGCTTCCCTTTCCGTAAAGAATTATGTTCTCCTCCCCCAATATGACATTAGTTCTCTTTGTGTTTACGTTTAATACAATGCTTTTTATTTCCGGAACTTCCTTGAGCAATTTCTCCACGAGCTTCCCCTGTCCCGGAATCTCTCTTCCGTTAATAACCAGAACCACCATTATATCACCGGTTCTAAAACCGAAACGGGTCATGATGTGCCTTACAAGCCCCTCACCTGTAGTTTCATCATAAGTACTTATCCCATTTTTGCAAATAAAATCTTTGACTATGGACTTGATTATATCGCCTTTGCTGTGCTGTATGACACATGTGGGGCAATCGATAATTTCATGGGATCTTTTTGCATAAAAGCCCACCCTGACCAAGTCCTTATACCTTCCTACAGGATATTGAGCCTTATTTCTATAGCATCGGGGGAAATGCATACCAATGGTATCCTGCACAACTACACCCTCCTGCTTCCCTATCCTCTTTATACTCTCTTTTACTAGGTCGGTTTTGAACTTCAGCCCCGCTTCATAGCTCATATGCTGCAAACTGCAGCCACCACATCCTGGGTACGAGTCGCAGAAAGGGTCAACCCTGTCTTCAGAAGTCTCTATAATCTTAAGTAGTTTTCCAACCCCATAACTTTTATTAACCTTTATTATCTTTATTTCAACCTTTTCTCCTTGGAGGGCTCCATCGACAAACACCGTAAAGTTGTCTATTCTTCCAACTCCCTGTCCTTCATGGGTCATTCCGGTAACATCCATGGTATAAATTTCATTTTTCCTAACAGGTGTCAAAGCATGTACCGCCTTTCGTGAACTTATGTATCTTGTTCTAAATTATAACACACAGGATAAAACTTCAATTTTTATTGTATGTTAATAAACAAATAATTTCAATATGTTCCGGTAATCACAGAAACATTGCTCCGATGCTATGGAAAAATTATTTGCAGGATATATAAATGAGCATTTGGATATGTATCTGCAAATATTACAAGAATAACCTCAACACCATAGACTGTTTTTCATAAAACATAGGGCTGTCAATAAATTCTCATCAGTCGGAAGCTTGCGATTCTGATTTTCTTCTATGCCGGATTAACAGGAAAAGTATCAAACCTGAAATGCAGAGCACCATAATGACAAGAATAAAAAGAGTAAAAATAAAATCTACGCTAACCTGAAATGTAATCGGCTCTTCCTCCTGTTTTACAAGAATACCGAGAGGGGAATATCAGAAATAGTGTGTAAATTAATTTTGCTTTAGAAATTCAACGTTGATATTTCTATATTAATAATATTGCCATTAACGTGGTAAATTATACATTAAAAATAACATTCGTTCGGGAAATATACGAATAATTTGC
>JAAYTO010000261.1 GCA_012523755.1 Clostridium sp.
ATCGTGCCGGATCATGTAAAGCCCATAACGGCGAAGCTCAGAGAGGCAGGAGTTGAGGTTTCTGAAGAGCTTTCGAGCATACATGTTAAGGCAGGTAATGACATAAAGCCTATAGATATCAAGACCCATCCTTACCCGGGTTTTCCTACGGATATGCAGGCACAGATGACCGCTTTGATGACCAAGGCTGAGGGAACCAGTATGGTTATTGAAACAATTTTTGAAAACAGGTTTATGCACTTGGCAGAACTTAAAAGGATGGGTGCCAATGTTAAAATTGAGGGAAGAAGTGCAATCATTGAGGGTAAGCCCAAGCTTACCGGGGCGGTGGTGCGAGCTACGGATTTGAGAGCTGGTGCGGCACTTATTTTGGCGGGGCTTATAGCGGAGGGCGTTACCGAAATCACGGAGATAGATCATATTGAAAGAGGCTATGTAAGAATCGACCAGAAGCTCAATGCCTTAGGTGCAAACATTAAAAGAGTCGAGGATGAAGATCAAGAATAGCACAGGGGGAGCACAGGGGGACGGTTCTTCCGTGTCATAATAGCAGGTACATATTAAGGGACGCAACTTATGCGTCCTTTAATTCATGGGCTTTAGCCTGTTTTGCTTATAAAGCGAAACAATAAACCCTTCATTGTATGAGTTAAAAATGATTATACCGAATAATTGCCTTTATTAGACCAGATGGCTAGCTTGGTTAAGCAATTATGGAATAAAATGATTTAACATGCAACACATAATTTCTTTGCAGAGAATGTATTGACAGATAATGGTTATTTATATACTATTAACTTAACTAATATTCACAGATTAGGATAAGGAAATATTACCGATTTGATTTGGTGAGGTGAATAGGGCTTGTCGTCAACAAGTGAAATTGGTGCTGCTAGTGCTGAAAAAATTACGATTGAGCAGTTTAAACGGATGGAAGAGGGTTTGAAAAAAAGTTAGAAAACGGCGAAATAAGTAAGGATGAATTTGATAATCTATATGATAAACTGGTAGCTCAGTATAAAGAAGATGATCAAGGCACAAATGGTAAGGTGCCGAAAAGGGATTACGCTAAAATAGCAGAATCATGTCCTATAGATATACCTTCGAATGCTAAAATAGTTGACCAGACCCAAAATGGATATGATCAAATAAAGTATACTTGGTCTGACGATACATACAAATATGAGGCACGTTGGCATACTCGCACGCCTGGTGTACCGGAAGGGCAAGGTAATACGTGGGTTGTAACTAGAACAACTCCTGGTACACCAGAAGGTCAACGAAAAGTTCAGCACATTTTGACAGGTGAAAATCAGTGGACCCCAATGAAACAGTGGCAGGATGCCGTGAAAGCAAGACAGAATGGAGCTGCGACATCAGAACAGCAAAAATTATTAGATTCGGATCATTGGCCAGCACCTAAGGAGGAATAAAATGGATAGAGCAATTAGTAAGTACTATGAAGGGTTTGAAGGCGAACCGGAAATTTGTTTGATTCGGGGTGAAGAAAACGTATTTTAGACAAAGATGTTCAAAATGTTCTAAGCGAAGTGCTGGAATTTCTAATAGATGCCAAGTCCGGTAATGATGATGTTTGGATAGCTTATGAGTAAGTTTCTATCACCATTTTTCATTTTCTAAAAAAGAATAACCTAAAGCTCACAATCATATCTATTTATTAATAACAATACAATCGGGATAAAAAACTACTAAAATCACAGGAAAAGGTATGGATAATGAAAAAGCTTTTGGGTTATTTTATTTTAATGACAATGATAATTGTTATACTTCCGTTGATTATTGTCAGGGGTTGCAGTACGGTTATAACCGATATTGTGCCTGAGGATGATAAAAGGGAAGAACAAAAGCAGGAGCAAAAAAAAGAGCAAACGCGGGCAGGAAAAACAAAGCTGAAGGTATATATAAAGGGTAAAGGTACAGTTGAGGAAATGCCTTTGGAAGAATATATAAAGGGTGTTGTGGCGGCTGAGATGCCTGTTGATTTTGAGCCGGAGGCCCTTAAGGCACAGGCGGTGGCTGCCCGCACATACGCATACGGGAGAATGAAAAAAATATACACCCCCAGCGACGATATACATGCCGGTGCTCATATATGTACCGATTCAGGTCATTGTCAGGCATGGATTAAAAAAGAGGATGCCCTCAACAAGTGGGAATCCTCCAAAGCCTCGGATAATTGGAAAAAGATTGAGAAGGCTGTCCTAGATACGGAGGGACAGATTCTCTTATATGAAAACAGTGTCGTAAACCCCGTATTCCATTCGAACAGCGGCGGGATGACCGAGAATTCGGAGGACGTGTGGGAGGGAACGGTGGTTCCTTATCTCAAAAGCGTTGTAAGTGAAGGTGAGGAAGCCAGTGCGGGATATGAGGTTGAAACGGAATTTAAAAAAGAAGATATAGTTCAAAAATTAAAGGCACAATATCCGGATTTCAAAGTAGGCAAAGAGACCCTTTTTGATGAAATAAAGATTCTTGAACGAACCGAGGCGGGAAGAGTGAAAAGTATGGAAATAGGAGATGTGACCCTTAAAGGTACGGAGTTTAGAAGTCTCCTTGGACTAAGATCAACAAATTTCACCATTGAGGATGTGGATGACTCTAAACTCAAAATAACAACCATAGGATATGGGCATGGTGTGGGAATGAGCCAATGGGGAGCAAACCACCGGGCAAAACAGGGAGATAACCATGAAGAAATTCTTAAATATTATTATCCGGGCGTGTATATTGATTCCATTGAAGATGTGGAACTTATATTGAACTCCAAAGAGAAATAAATATTTTTTACCTCTATGTATATTGTTGCCATAGGCGGAAACAATAATATATGGAGGTGGAAAAAGTGGATTTTAAAAAATTGTTTCCAGATAAGAAGGTAACGCAGAAAAAGATTTTAGATTTTTTTGATAAAAAAGGATTTTACATTGTTTTAGTTTTGTGCATAACCATTATCGGAGTCACGGCAGCACTGGTTACAACCCATAATATTACTTCATCCAAAAATTACGGCAGTGATAATATCATTTCACCGGATATGGCAAGTGGCATCATGGATGAAGACGACAGCAGTACTTACTTATTGGAGGATGAGCTTGACATTCAAAATGCAGAGGAGGCAGCGGCAAAAACTACAAAGGAAACCGGACAGCCCTCTAATACTATAGCAAGTCCAACTCCAAAGCCGACAGAAGAACCGAAGAAGACAGAGCTGCCGAAGGAGCAAAAGGCTACAGAGCCGCCAAAGGAAGAGAAAAAGCCGAAGACTCAGGCGGAAAATAAGACTACGGCAGCACAGACTGCAAGTAATAAAGAAAATGCAATACAGACCTTTGCAATGCCGGTATTTGGGAAAGTGACCCTTGAATTTGCAATGGACAAGCTGGTTTACTCCAAAACATTGGAGGAATGGAGGGCTCATAGCGGTGTAGACTTAAGAGCGGATAGGGGAACACCGGTAAAAGTGGTTGCCGACGGCGTGGTAACCGAGATTAAAAATGACCCAAGGTTTGGTGTGACCGTAATAGTGGAGCACTCAAACGGTATTAAGACTTTATACGCAAACCTTGCCAGCACAGACATGGTTACTCCAAACCAGAAGGTTAAGCAGGGGGAGATAATAGGGAGTGTTGGAAATACAGCGATAATTGAGTCTGCGGAGCCTCCGCACCTGCATTTTGAAGTGCTAAAGGATGGCAAACCGGTGGATCCCGGTGATTATCTTTCCTTGTCTTCAGAGTAAATAAACAATAATTAACAAACCATAACAGAAAAAAGAAGCTGCCTTAAAACAGGGCTTCTTTTTTTTATTATAGGATTTCACGCATTGCATTAAAAATGACAACATCTGCACAAAAAAATCAATTGATTTAAAATTAAAACAGATAGCAAACAAATCTCTTCTCACAGGAAAGTTTTAAATGCCCACCAATCATAAGTGAATTTAATACGGCATATATATTATATTGAACACAGAAAGCAAATCGCACTGAGAATTGCTTTCGATAATATTAAGTATATGCTTTCGCGAAAATCCGAACAAATGAACAAAATCTTCGGAACATTAAGTCCTCTTGATTTTTGGTAATTTTACTTTGTGAAATTCCATTAATTAAAATGTTTTTGCGAAACATGTAGTTTAGTCACTAAAGCCTTTTAAGAGTATGTGGATGTTTAAAAAGCAGTTGCATACCCATGTAAACTATCCTGAATTATAGATATACAAGATTACCTGAACAAAGGATCTGGCATTGTTTAAGTTAAAAAGCCGGTAACGGGTCTGCGGTAATAGATAAAGCAACTTCAAGCTACGTTGAAAATCAATAGAGTATCAACTGTAAGGGGGGGCGTATCGTTGAAAGGTTATATAGAAGAGAGGGCCGTGGAGCTTGCCAACTTTATTATTGAAAATCAGGCAACTGTAAGGGCTGCCGCAAAAAAGTTCGGAATTAGCAAAAGCACCGTACACAAGGAT
Source organism: Clostridium sp. (assembly GCA_012523755.1). Classification (GTDB taxonomy): domain Bacteria; phylum Bacillota; class Clostridia; order Acetivibrionales; family Acetivibrionaceae; genus Hungateiclostridium. Next base: position 4,496 of record JAAYTO010000261.1, read on the forward strand.
GTAACCGAAAGATTGGTACAAATCAACTCTGTTTTGGCAGAAGAAGCCAAGGCAGTATTGGACAAAAATAAAGCAGAAAGACACATAAGAGGTGGTCTTGCAACTAGAGCTAAATACAAAGGGAAAGCGGAATAAATGTCTAAAAGTCGGGAAACCGGCTTTTAACTTTTTTTGTAAAAAACATTTTTCGATGCAGCATGTGATTTTATGAAATGTATAATGTTATTACTCGAAAAAATGCTGAATTGCCGTTGATTACCAGATAGAAACGATTATTTCATAATATTGACATCGAAATACATGATTGATATGATAATCGAAATACATGATTGATATGATAATCGAAAGAAGACAATAAGGGGGATGGTGAGTATGACTAGAGAAGGGGCAATGGAACATTTTGAAGAAGAGTATGTATATAAATATTATGTTCAAATGGACAAAAGAGCAGAGAAATATATAGAAGAAAATAATGAGAGATTGACTTTAGAATTTATAGAAACATTCAGGTCTTTGTGTAAAAAAAT
>JAAYTO010000262.1 GCA_012523755.1 Clostridium sp.
AACTATAATTGGGATACAAAGGACTATATCGCAGGTATATATAAAGTAAGAGTAACCTTTAGGGAGCAGGACAAATTAATATCCTCTCAGATTGAGAGTTTTGAGATAATACCGGACAGAAACCTTACCAATACGGTAATAACCGATAAGGCAAAATACTACCCGGGAGAACAGGTTAGTATCATCGATTCGGTATATAACCCTAGTTCCAATGCTATAGCAAGGGATTTATCAATAAGAACATTTATTAGCAATTCCCAGGATGAAATTGTGTGGGGTAATGAAAATGCAATCGATGAAATAATTTTCGGTGATACCCAAATTAGAAAGAGCCTGTGGGATACTGAAAAAAACGAACCGGGACATTATACCGTTACTTCTGTGGTATATGGGAAAAATGAGTTGTGTAAGGATACGGCTGAGATTGAGATATTAGGTACCGAGACAACAGGATACGGTATTATAGGGCGTTTAACCGTATTGTCAAAAGAGATTAGCTCGACAGAAAATGTCGATATCAAAATCGAATTAACCAATTCGGGGAACACAGATATGATTGGAGCAAAGAGAATTGTAAGTGTTATAGATCCATCGAAAAAAGAGGTTATTGGTACGATTACAGATGAGATTGATTTAGAAGTAGATGACTACAACAGTAAAAATGTGACATGGAAGCACAGCACATTGAAAAGTGGCCAATACCTAGTGGTATATAATGTAGAGCTGCCCAATGAAACCATAGTTAACCTAGGAAACGGATATTTTACCGTTATAGAAAAAAGCAACGGGAGCAAACCATCTTCCGGTGTTGACAAAGGTTCTGATGATGACATTATAGAGGAGCCCGATGATAAAATACCGGGGGCCTTGCCTGTTGACTTGGCGATGTCAATAAGCTCCGATAGGTCAACATATATCAAGGGGCAGACCATTACCTATACAGTCAAGTTTAAGAATATACTGGATACACCGACGGGCGAGTTTGAAGTCATGGCACAAATACCGAGCTATACTTCCGTTGTAGACAGTGCCAAAGGAGAGGTCGGGGATGGAACTATAGTTTGGAAAATACCGAACTTACCTGCGAAGGGCGAAGGACAGAAGGTATATAAAGTTTTGGTTAATGATTTTGAGGAGCCTGAGGTTATAGTTTCCAACACCGCAAGAATAGTTAGTGAAGAACAATTGATAAACACAGAAGATGACAGTTCAACCATAAAGGTGATGTTGCGTTGGGATGAAAACGGAGAAGTGCTGCACAGGGCATACATTTGCGGCTATCCCGATAAGACCTTTAGACCAGAAAAACAAGTGACAAGAGCGGAAGTTGCGGCGATGTTTGCAAAGCTTTTGAGTTTGGAAATAAAGAAGGAAACACAAGCCGTATATTCCGATGTGCTACCGGAGTATTGGGCAGCAGGAGTTATCCGAGCAACAACGGATGCGGGATTATTCAAAGGCTATGAAGACGGCACATTCCGACCCGAGGCTACAATTACAAGAGCGGAGCTTGCGGTAGTTATCGCAAAGTATTTGAAGCTAGAAGAAGTAAGATTGTTTGAAATACATTACAGTGATATTGAAGGACACTGGGCATTAAATCTGATTGAAGAGGTAGACAGATACAACATCATAGAAGGCTACGAAGACGGAACCTATAGACCGGATGAAAAGATAAAGCGTTCCGAGACGGTTACGTTAATTAACAAGATGCTCTATAGAGGTCCTCTAAAGGTTGACAAGAGTTGTTTTGCCGATGTTGAAGATAGCCATTGGGCCTTTGGACACATTGAGGAAGCGGCAAGAGACCATGTACTTAAATTGGATGAAGAGGGTAATGAGATTTATCAGGCATATGTAAGGGGGGGAGACGATGTTGAATAATAGGATTATAAAAAGCATTGCTGCTTTATTGGTTGCTGTTTTTGCTATATCTACTGTGCTTCCTTCGCAGCAGGTTATGGCACTGGGGCAGATTTTGGGGAATCAGAACTTTGCAACAAATGGTGTTACTGGAGCTCAAAGGGAAAACGTTGATATTGCTCCTGAAACTCAAATGGGGTTGTTTTCAGAAGCATTGAGTAATAATTTTAACAGAGTTGAAGAGCTATTTAAAGGAAAAGACATAAAAGGGCTTCGAGAAATTGTAAAGGATACTTTGACTTTGGTAGAGGAATCCAAAGAGGCTATATTTGATGAATTGGAATCCAATGAAGCGGTATTAGAGGGTATAAACTCCGAAGCTGCACGTAGTAGACATATAGAATTTAAAAAACAGCTTGAAGAGAATATGGCTTTATTTGAAGAAATACTTAGGGAACTTGAATTGGTGGCATCCTCTTTTGATGAAAGCAATACTGCCTATGAAAAGCTAGAAAAGAAGATTGCCGAGCTGGAGATGCTTATAAAGCCTGTACAGGTGAATCAGACTTTAGGAAGCAGTCTTCCCCATAAAAATGTACAAATTGAACCTTCTATATTGTCAAAAGACACACCGGTGACCAGTATAAAAATGATGCAGACAGAGGAAAAGAAAGCGTCAGTTTTTTCAAATGTACCGGCAGAAGAGGATTTAAAAGAGACTTCAGAAGTTCAATTTACCGAAGAAATAGTAGAATTGGCAGAGAGCTTTAATACCGTTATTGAGGTTTATGAATATGTCAGGAACAACATAAATTTCGAGGCGTACTACGGTTCGAGAAAAGGGGCTGAGGGAACTCTTGCCGAAGTGGCAGGAAACGATTTTGATCAGGCATCACTCCTTATTTCACTTCTTCGATATAAAGGGATTCCTGCACGATATGTCAGAGGAACAGTTGAGATACCTGTGGAAAAGATAATGGGATGGACCGGAGGAGAAACACCGCAGGATGCAGTGAAAATTTTGGCTTCACTTGGAATACCGACGGTTTCTGTAGTTAGCGGAGGAAAGATATCCCACGTCAGGACAGAGCATGTATGGGTTGAAGCATATGTGCCCTACCAGTATTACAGAGGTGTCGGTCCTATGAAGGGACAAAAAATATGGGTTCCTTTAGATCCGAGCTTTAAACAGTATGAAAAAATTGAAGGTCTTGACTTTAGCAGTATTATAGACATTGATGCAGAGACTTCAATAGATGGTTTTAAGGACGGTATCGTTGTATCCGACGAAATGCTTTCAGTTTCGAGAGTGAATACCGAGAGCGTTTTAGAAAAGATAGAAGATGTGGATGCTAAAATTGAAGAATATATCAATCAAAAGGGTTTGGAAGAAATAAAGAGGGAGGAATTGCTTGGTGGGAAAAGGATTATTCCTCAGAGCCTTGACATACTACCTCTTTCACTGCCCTATAAGGTTGACACTGTAATTGATAAAACAAGTGCTGCGCCGGAAGAATTGAAAGAGAGCATAGTATTTTCCATTGGTTCGGATTATACAGGAAGTAATGATTTTAAATATGAAGCCTATGCCCCCGAGATTTATGGAAAAAGAATTACACTATCGTGGATACCGGCTTCTTCAGAGGACGAAAAGATAATTAACCAGTATGGCGGAATATTTAAGACTCCTGCATACCTAGTACAAATGAAGCCACAACTGAAAATCGGTGGAGATGTGGTTGCCCAAGGCAAGGCTATAGGGCTTGGTAATACCCAGGAATTTAAGATGACAATTAAGCCTGTCGGACTTTCTCAGGAGGATGTAATTAATTCTGTAACGGTAGGAGGTTTTTACTGCGTAGGTCTTGACTATGGAATTGTTTCACCAAAAGAGCTTCAAGAGATTGCACAGAATATTGAAAACCTGAAGGATACAATAAGCATTGACAATATTTATACCGATGAAGCGATGGGGGAAATATTGAATGCTGTGTCGAAAGCATACTTTATCCAGCTGAATATGTATGATTTGTTTTTGGAATCAAGGTATGATGTTGCTTCCACCAAACTCTTGAGTGAAGCGATGACGGGGTATGAAGTAGAAGTAAATCATATGTTCATGAGCCCGGTAGAGGTAAAGGAAGGAAGTATGTATATTGATGTTGATAGAAACGCCAAGAGCGTAATCAGTGTCAATGGAGACAAACGGGCAGAGAAGAGCTATATGATGTTGTCCGGACAGATATCCTCTACAATGGAACATGGAATATTTGAGCAAATGGTAGGGATTCCTTCGGTTTCGACAATAAAAGTTCTACAGGAGGCAAATGAAAGAGGGATACCTCTGCATACGGTAACGAAGGATAACGTTAATGATGTTCTTGAGATACTTGACGTAGGGCAGGTAGTTAAAGAGGACATAAGAAATTCTGTAAATGCAGGAAGAATAGTTACAATACCTGAAGAAAGCATACAGTATTATGGTTGGAATGGGACAGGGTATATAGTAATGGATCCTGAAACAGGCTCCGCAGGATATATGATAAGCGGCGGAATAGCTGGCGGTGCCATGAGTGTCGGACAGGTGCTTACTAAGTTTGTTACATATGTTATAAGTGGACTTTTTGCGATGATAATGTATCATCTTATTGAGACCGCCATACTCTTGTTGGTTCCTGGTGGATGGATAGTGGGAGCAGTAAAAGTATTGCAGGCAATAAGAATCGTTATTGTAATATATGCCTTGATAAGCTTTGTATGGAATGCATGTACACTGATTGAAATGTATAATGCCACCGGTGATGTATATTATCTTCAGGAGCTTTTAATACAAATAGCGGCACTTAGCACTCTTATGGCATTAAATCTTGGACCGTTGAAGGGATTACATCAGAAGATAGAAGGACTAAAGGGTGAAATAGTTGCACTTAAATTAACGG
>JAAYTO010000263.1 GCA_012523755.1 Clostridium sp.
CACACGCCATATCTTAGTAATCCCGGGGGCATTTCTTAAAAAATGATTTTCTTGCCTGAATATTAAATGCTGAAATGGCATTTTAAAAAACTCTCTTGTGAGAGTATTGGCAGGAGATGGGTTCATGCTTTTACCGTGACATTTATTTAATGACCCCTAGACAATGCACAAAAGAAAATGGTATAATTAAATTGTACACGCGTACAATTACAAGGACACAAAAAATATGCTAAACATTCTGATGTTGTAGCTCTAAGTTTCTACATGTACACATATAAAACATTTAACCTAGTATTTGACAGGTGATATTTTTAGGGGGATAGTAAGTGAATGGTAAGTTTTAAAGCTGGTATAAATTTAGGTGGATGGATTTCACAATACAAAGTCTTTAGTAAAACTCATTTTGACACCTTTATTACACAGAGGGATATTGCGACTATTGCAGAATCAGGATTTGATCATGTTAGATTACCCTTTGATTATCCAATTATAGAGTCTGATGACGATGTGGGCAAATATAAAGAAGAAGGACTTTTATATATTGACCGCTGTCTTATGTGGTGTAAAAAATATAATTTAGGTCTTTTATTGGATATGCATCACGCTCCTGGTTACCGCTTTCAAGATTTAAAAAGCAATACACTATTCGAAAATTCGGATCAGCAAAAGAGATTTATTGAAATGTGGAGATTTTTGACAAAACGTTACCTGGATGAACGGGAACATATTGCCTTTGAATTATTAAACGAAATTGTTGAACCCGACAGTACCCGTTGGAATAAGTTAATGCCGGAGTGCATAAAGGCAATTAGAGAAATTGATCCTACCAGGTGGATTTACATTGGAGGCAATAATTATAACAGTCCCGATGAACTTAAAAATCTTGTAGATATTGAGGATGATTATGTAGTATACAATTTTCATTTTTATAATCCTTTTTTCTTCACCCATCAGAAAGCTCACTGGTCAGAAAGAGCCATGGCATACTATAGGGAAGTTAAGTATCCGGGTCAATATGAAGGGATTGAGGATTTTGTCAAAGAAAATCCCCAATATGATTTTATGATGGAAGTGAATAATCTGCAATTAAATAAGGAATTACTGCGTAAAGATTTAAAGCCTGCAATTGAATTCAGGGATAAGAAAAAATGCAAGCTGTATTGCGGTGAGTTTGGCGTAATTGCTCTTGCAGATTTAGAGTCTCGAATAAGATGGCATGAAGACTATGTCGGTCTTTTGGAAGAGTATGATATCGGTGGTGCGGTATGGAACTATAAAGATATGGATTTTGAAATTTATAATTCGGAAGGTATCCCGATCTCAAAGGAATTGATAAATATACTGACAAGAAAAAAAGTATAATCTTATTTTAATATTGTGCAGGCTATTATAAAAATGACCTGAATTTAAGTTTAAATATAAAGTGCTTATGGGAGGTGGATGATGACCAGCGAAGAAATAGCAAAATTATGTGGTGTTTCCAGAGCTACTGTATCCAGAGTGATTAACAACAATCCTAATGTAAAAGAGGAAACCCGTCAAAAGATTTTGACAATAATAAGGGAGAAAAATTATGTTCCAATAGAACCTGCCAGACGTTTAGCAGGGGTAGACAGCAACATAATTGGTTTATTTGTTTTGGATATTAATATCTCTGAGTCAACAACTAGAGTTTCAAAAAGCACATACTTTTCGCAGCTTGTAAATTTAATAATAGATCAGGCAAACAATTTCGGTTTTCAAGTTTTGGTATCAATTATAACTTCAGAAAAACAATTAGATGAAATAAGAAATCTTTTTATCAGCAGAACCATTATCAGCGGTATTTTTATCGGTGCATTCAATGAACTCTCTCAGCTCGATGACGTTATTATATCACAATACCCCACAATTATTATTGACCGTCAATCTAAAGGTACAGAGGAAAAGTTAAATCGCTTGGTTATCAACTTAGATAATTTTGAGGGTGCATATAGTGCAACACAGTTTTTGATTAAATTGGGTCATACCAGAATTGGACATATATCAGGGGATCTTAGAAAACTTTCAGGTATAGAGCGTTACGAAGGATATAAGAAGGCATTGTCCGATGCAAAATTGTGTTTTGATAAGAACATAGTACGTGAAGGCAACTTCCTCGAAGACAGTAGCTACCAGTTGGCTCAAGAAATGTTAAGAAAGAATGTAACAGCTATTTTCTGTGCCAATGATGTAATGGCCATCAGTGCAATTAAAGCTATTAAAGAAGAAGGCTTAAATGTTCCGAATGATATATCGGTAATAGGGTTTGATAATATAGCAATCGGAAACTATATTATGCCTGCATTAACAACAGTAGATGTACCACTAGAACATATGGCCAGAGAATGCATTGAGTCATTAAAATACTTCCTGAAGAATAAGCATTTTAAACAAAAGGAAATCAGGATTAAGACTGATTTGATAATCCGTCAATCAACTAAAGGAATTTCATAATGGATTACAGATTTCAACCGATAGATTTTAGCAATAGAGCTAATTTACTATATTTAGATATTAAGCATAAAACGAGGCGATAAATGTTTCCCTCGAAAAATTTTCTTTGAACCGAGTTGTTATAATAGCACAAATTGTACGCGGGTACATTTGGTACAAGGTGATATAAGGTAATAACTACCCTTAGGGTATTTATTATAATTTATAAAATTTCTAGGAGGAGTTAAAGATGTACAAAAAATTACTGTCATCAGTACTGATAATTTTGGTACTATTATCTACTTTGTCAACAAAGCCCATTCGAGCCTCTGCGGAGGTTAATGATATTAATGGACATTGGGCTGAAGAAGACTTGAGTAAATGGGTAGAAAAAGGGATTTTACTAGGTTACCAAGATGGAACGATAAAACCTGATAATAATATCACAAGAGCGGAATTTGTCACATTAATTAATAAGGTCTTTGGATTCTATGAATTAAGTCAGGAACAGTTCGTAGATGTTGAAAGTGCAATATGGTATTTTGACGAAATATCAAAGGCAAGGGCAGCAGGATACATTGCCGGTTATGGGGATAATGTTTTTAAACCTGAGAATTATATTACAAGACAAGAAGCCGTTGTTATAATCTCTAAAGTTTTTGAAATAAAAAGCAGTAATGATTATTTAGGTAATCTTATTGACGGTGACATAGTTAAGGAATATGCAAAAGAATCTGTTAGTGCTTTGCTCGAAAAAGGGTACATAACCGGTTATGAAGACGGCACTTTCAGGCCTGACAACTACATAACTCGTGCAGAGACAATTAAAATATTAAATCAAATTATTCCATCTTTATATAATAGCAAAGGCAGCTATACAACTGAAGAAATAAACTCAAACGTGCTGATTAATACTGAAGGGGTAGTTTTAGAAAATACAGTAGTAAATGGTGATTTATATCTTGCCCCGGGAATTAAGGATGGAGATGTAACCCTTGACGGCGTGAATGTGAAGGGAGTAGTTTATGTTAATGGTGGAGGAAGCGATAGTGTACATTTAATAAATACCAAATTAGACAGGATTATTGTTAATAAAAAGGGTGATGAGGAAGTTAAAATTGTAACTTCAGGAAATAGTTTTATTGGAAGCATTATTGTTAAATCCGGTGTAAAGCTTGAAGAAAAAGAATTGGAAGCGGAAGGATTTAAAGAAGTTATTGTTGATCCGGAATTTTCAGCGGGCAGTAAAATAGTATTTGTTGGCGATTTTGAACAGGTGGAGGTTCAAGCAGAAGGGGCTTTGCTGGAAACTAAAGAAGCAAAAATGAAATTAAAAGTATTAGCCCAAAAGGTTAAAATTAATGGTGAAGAGATTGAAAATTCATCAAATAATTATATTGTAGTAGAAGAATTAGTCTCCGTTGAAACAGAAGAACCGGAACCTTCCGGTGTACCGGCTGTAGAAGTTACACCGGAACCACAAAGCACACCCAAAAAATCAAGTAGCTCAAAACCATCTGTTACTCCTGTGCCTACCGCAAGCCCTAGTGCCCCAAAAGAAGAGTGGCAACTGGTCTGGAGTGACGAATTTGATGGTTCGGAAATAAACATGGATAATTGGAGTTATGATGATCCCACTAATGGAAGATGGAATCAAGAAATCCAATCTTACACACAAAATAATGCTTATATCGAAGACGGTTCACTGATTATTGAAGCTAGGGAAGAAGATATTACAGAACCTAGCGGTGAAACCTATAATTATTCATCAGCAAAATTAATTACCCAAGGCAAGCAATCATGGAAATACGGTAAGTTTGAAATAAGAGCAAAAATGCCTACCGGTCAAGGCATATGGCCGGCAATTTGGATGATGCCGGAAGATGAACCCTTCTATGGAATATGGCCAAAATGTGGAGAGATAGATATTATGGAGCTTTTAGGTCATATACCCAATAAGCTTCATGGAACACTTCATTTTGGAGAGCCCCATAAAGAATCCCAAGGAACATATTTCTTGCCGGAGGGACAGAGCTTTGGTGACGATTATCATGTTTATGCAATTGAATGGGAACCGGGTGAAATTCGTTGGTATATAGACGGTGAGTTGTACCACACTGAAAATGACTGGTACTCCAGAGATCCATATTTAGCTGATGATTACACTTATCCTGCACCTTTTGATCAGAATTTCTTTTTGATTATGAACATATCCGTAGGAGGAAGTTGGCCGGGATATCCTGACGAAACAACGGTTTTCCCGCAACAAATGGCTGTGGATTATGTGAGAGTGTATCAAAAGGATGAATATCCTCATAGAGAAAAGCCCATCAAAGAAGAAGAGACTGCAAGGGAGCCTCTTGAGGATGGCAATTATATCTATAATGGCGGTTTTGATGTAGATGATCCTGAAGCAACCGGTGTTGAAGGAGTTCCCAACACATCTTACTGGACATTCTTACAGGGACCTGGTGGAGTTTCAGCCCTTAATGTAGATGAAGGTGTTATGCATGTACAGATTGATAACGGAGGAACAACCGACTACAGTGTACAATTGCTTCAAGCACCGGTTCATCTTGAAAAAGGTGCAAAATATAAAGCATCTTTCGATATGAAAGCCCAAAACACAAGAGAGGTAAAACTTAAAATAGGTGGAGACGGCGACAGGGGCTGGAAGGATTATGCAGCTATTGCACCGTTTGAGGTTTCGACAGAGATGACTTCCTATGAGTTTGTTTTTACAATGAAAGATGATACGGATGTTAAGGCACGGTTTGAGTTTAATATGGGTTTAGACGATAATGATATCTGGATTGACAATGTTAAACTGATTAAGACAGAAGACGCACCGGAAGTAGATCCTTCAACAGTGGCAAGACCTCCCCTTCTGTCAGGAAATTATATATACAACGGTACCTTCGATCAGGGCGAAAACAGAATGGGATTCTGGAACTTTGCTGTGGATGACAGTGCAAAGGCTGTATACTATATTGGAAGTGAAGTTAATGAGCGTAGATTTGAAACGAGAATAGAAAATGGCGGAAATTCAAAAGATGCTATAAGCTTGGTACAGCCGGGAATTAATATTGAAAAGAGCAAATCCTACAGGGTGAGTTTTGAAGCAAGTGCCGCAGCTGAAAGAAGCATTGATGTGGAAATTGCAAGCAATCTAAACGATAGCATCATTTTCTCCACCACTTTTGAAATCGACAAGGAAAATAAGACATACGAATTTGAATTTACCATGGATGGAGAGTCGGATAAGAACGGAGAACTCAGGTTCAATTTGGGTGGAAATAACAAAGATGTCTATATTGATAATGTTGTTATGAAAAAAACAAGTTCCGATGAAGTTGAAGGAAACTTACTTCTAAATGGGGTATTTAACAGCTTATTGGGTTGGAAATATGAAGCATATGATCCCGGATCGGCAGAGTTTGAAAATCCTGATGAACAGTTTAAGGCAGATATTAGTTCTGTCGGTACTGCAGGTTGGAATGTACAGTTGTATCAGGATAATGTGCCGCTGGAAGAAGGAGAGACCTATGAAATTTCATTTGAAGCCAAATCAACAGTTGACAGAAAAATATTAGTTCAGATGCAAGAAGTAGATGTATGGACACAATATTTCTATCAGGATATTGAAATTACAGATGAACTTAAGACATATACATTTGAATTTACAATGGATAAACCGACCGATTCGGCATCTAGGTTTAGTTTTGCACTGGGCAGTCCGGATGATGGTGTGACAACTTATGATCCACATGAGTTAATAATTGACAATGTCGTGGTTAGAAAGGTTGTGCCTGTTGTTCCATTAATACAAAATGGAACCTTTGACAATGATAAAGAGCATTGGTTGGAATACTGGGGCGGAAGCTGGGAAGATGACCCCGAAGGTGCTGGGAATGGTACTGCAACAGGTTCTTGTGAAGTAGTTTCAGGAGAGCTTGTAATTAATATTACCAAGGTAGGAAACAAAGATTATATACCTCAAATTAAACAGGAAAACTTGGTATTGGAAGAGGGTGTAACCTATACTGTATCTTTTAAAGCAAGAGCAGATGTGCCAAGAAGTATCAAAGCTGATATATTGGATTCAACTTATAACTGGTATGGTGGAAGCACCTTTGATTTAACAACAGAGAATGAGATCTATACATTCGAGTTTACTTCCAGTAAATCAGTAAGCGATGGCACACTGACAATAAATTTAGGTATTATACCCGGTAAAGATTCGGCAGCAACTACTGTTTATCTAGATGATATACAAATTACACAGTAGAACAGGTAGAACAGGGGACGGTTCTCTGTTTGATGTTCTCTAGAACAGGGGACGGTTCTCTGTTTGACATCACCCAACCATTATTGTAAACTAAAGGTGGGGTGATTTATTATGCCTAGAACAGAAAGAATGAAAAGCTGCACCGGTATATACCATGTAATGCTAAGAGGTATAAATCAGCAGAATATATTTGTAGATGATGAGGATAATGAAAGGTTTATTGCCACACTTGCAAGGTACCAAAAAGAAAATGAATATGAATTATACGCCTACTGTCTGATGGGTAATCATGTTCATTTGCTCATGAAGGAAGGAAATGAAGCACTGGGAAATACCATGAGACGAATAGGAGCAAGTTATGTGTATTGGTACAATTGGCAGTATGGCAGAAAAGGACATTTGTTTCAGGATCGGTACAAAAGCGAACCGGTGCAAGATGATGCCTATTTTTTAACAGTATTGAGATATATTCATCAAAATCCGTTAAAAGCAGGTTTGGTAAAAAGTATTGATGAATATAAATGGAGTAGTTTTAACGAATATACAAAGGAAGCGGAGATTGTTAATGTAGATTATGTTCTGGCAATGTTTGCGAATAATAGGAAAACAGCTCTTAAAGGGTTTAAGGAGTTTCACATGGTTGCAAATGACGATCAGTGTCTGGAGATAACACCCAGAAAGAAAACTGTTTCCGATAAAAAGATAAGGCAATTTGTGCTGGAACAATATAATATAGAACTGGCTTCATTGCAAAATGAGGACTCTAAAACGCAGATCGAGGTCTTAAGATGTTTGAAGAAGCTGGAAGGAAGTTCGTTAAGACAGTTGTCAAGATTAACCGGATTTACTGTAAATAAGATATATAGAGCATAGAACAGAGAACCGTCCCCTGTTCTACACGACATCGATGTGGCTATTATCGTTTCAGAATATGACGGGGATGTTCAATTGGATGGTTATAATATGTATAGTATGTTAAAGGCACAAAGTAAGGGCTTGCATTTTGTAACAATGCTTATGAAAGGTAACCATAATTATTTTAACAGGAATATTGAGAAAAACGATTCATGGATGTCGCGACATAAAAATGTTGAAGATCAGCTGACCAGGGAACAGCAGGAAAGCTTTTTATCCAATTATGCAGCAGGCTTTTTTAACTCTGTACTTTTAGGAAATCAAAATGGTTTTATCCATGCCAATTCACCACAGCCCAATAAGATGTATGGATTTGACGTTATAACCATGTATCGGACCGATAAGAGTATTGAGTTGGCAGATGTAACAACGACAGACGATTTTCAGGCAGAAAATGTAGAAATGGAAGCCACCATAGATTCATGGTTCTTCAAATTGGATAAAGTGTTGATTGACACTGTTACATCTGGTATAGAGCCTTTTAATACCCGACCGCTAATCAACGTAAAATGGACCAATAGAAACAGCCGGATAGTTCTTTCTCCCAAGGAAAAGGATTTCAAAAGGTATGAGGCATTGACGCTGAATATTGTGATTGACTCTGCTGATGAACTGAATAAGAAGGATGTTTCTCAGCAGTTTTCAGTGGAATTAAAGGATACCAACGGCAACATCTGCAGAGTTGTTTTGCCTGAGAACCTAAATGCTTTAAGCTATACTCCGGGAGAAATGGATTATACACCTTTAGAGGATATGGTTTTATCCTTTTGGTCTACAACATCGCCTATTTCTTGTATCAACTTGCCGTTGGGGGAATTCAAGAATCTCGATTTGGAGCATATTGAATCCATATCTTTGATTTTTGACAAAACCGATAGCGGTTCTATATTTATAGACTCAATTACTTTGCAATAGCATAAAAATCTCCATGTCTTCGATATTATCAGCTGACACGAAGACCATTTATACTAAAATTATTTGATGAGAAATCAAAATCCAATTAAGTTGCTTTTCATAATATATCTCTCTATAATATATATAGATTAATAGGAGGTATGTATATTGTATTCGCTGTTGCTGGCCTTGATTTATCTTGCTTTTATCAGTTTAGGATTACCCGATGCTCTTTTGGGATCGGCTTGGCCGGCCATGTATCCTGTGCTGGGTGTATCCGTTTCTTATGCAGGCATAATATCTATGATAATTGCAGGGGGCACCATTGTTTCGAGTTTAAATGCAAATCGCGTAATCAGAAAATTCGGTACCGGTTTTGTCACTGCAGTTAGTGTATTGATGACAGTGGTAGCTCTGTTTGGTTTTTCTATTTCAGGTGCTTTTTGGATGCTTTGCCTTTGGGCTGTTCCCTATGGTATTGGAGCAGGTGCAGTGGATGCGGCTTTGAATAATTTTGTGGCACTTCATTATGCCTCTAGACATATGAGTTGGCTACACTGTTTTTGGGGCGTAGGTGCATCCATAGGCCCTTATATAATGAGTTATAGTCTTACGGTCAAAAACAGTTGGGAAAGTGGTTATGCGACAGTGGGCATTTTTCAAATCGTATTGACGGTGATTCTGTTTTTAAGCTTACCTATTTGGAACAAACAGGCAAAGATGAAACGGGAGACTCAAATGGGAGAGTCAAAGCATCTGAAAATTCATGAGGCATTGAAAATAAAAGGGGTTAAACAGGTATTAGTTGCGTTTTTTGCTTATTGTGCCCTCGAAACTACCGCAGGTTTATGGGCCAGCAGTTATTTGGTGTTGCACCAAGGACTTCAAGCCAAAGAAGCTGCCCGGTGGGCTTCTTTGTTCTATCTGGGCATTACCTTCGGACGCTTTTTGAACGGTTTTGTTACCGACCGATTGGGAAACCGCAATATGATTCGTATCGGATTGGGCATTATCACCGTAGGACTCGTGGCAGTGGTTTTGCCCTTACAGATAGGTCTTGTGACTTTAGTGGGCTTGGTTTTAATCGGAATAGGATGTGCACCCATCTATCCTTGCATCATACATGAGACACCAAAGAATTTCGGAGCAGAGAATTCTCAGGCTATTATAGGAATTCAGATGGCTAGTGCCTATACTGGTTCAACATTTATGCCTCCAATATTCGGTTATTTGGCAAGTTTTACAACAATCTCTTTATATCCGGTTTATTTGAGCCTGTTTCTTGTTTTGATGCTAATCATGACGGAAAGGCTTAACCGTCTTGTTCCAAGTAAGGCAAGAAGATAATAATTTCTCCTCAATAAGGGAAGCCCAAAAAGCTGATTTGGAGAATTTGCTTCTATTGTATACCCATTTAAATAATAATCCAATGCCGATAATAGTAATAATGTAGAGCAAATCTGGAAGGATATTTTGTCCGATCCAAATCATATATGATAACAAATTTTATCGGATATAAAAAAACTAAGAGGCTATCAACCCCTTAGTTTTTATAAGAAAAATTCATATAAGTTTTTGAATTCTGTTTCTGACTTTTTCTTCACCCATAATCTGTTGAAGCTCCCATATATCCGGCGAAGTGCTGCGACCCATAACGGCAATTCTTATAACAGTGCTTACATCGCCCACATGACCCTTATACATCTCA
Organism: Clostridium sp.; assembly: GCA_012523755.1. Classification (GTDB taxonomy): domain Bacteria; phylum Bacillota; class Clostridia; order Acetivibrionales; family Acetivibrionaceae; genus Hungateiclostridium. The sequence continues at coordinate 10,260 of JAAYTO010000263.1, forward strand.
GGGTTTTTCTTATAGTCTTTTGGCTTTGCTGCGTATCCGTTTTGGGTTGCTATCTCCCGGATTTTTTCAAACCACTGGCTTTGATCGTCACTGTGGTCATAGGTTTCAAGATACGCCTTAAGCAGCTTTTTAGCCTCTTGCTCATCTACATTTTCAGGGTACTTATCGACAATTTTAAAATAATCGTCAAAGTAGTAGCTTATGAAATCAAATATCTGTTCACAATATATCAAATCCTTACGGGGCTTGTTAGAATCTCTTCCAACATCGAGCAGTTTCATTACAACGTCCTTATGCCCGGTTAAAAGACTGACTATTTCTTTTTTATAATCCTTGGCCCAATTAAGCAGGAAATCATATATTTCTTTTGCAGAAATTTTAACCAAAACGTTTTTGCTTACATCGTTAAGCTTGTTTAGGTCAAACAGGGCACCGGAGTTACTCATTTTGCTTAGGGTAAATGGAAAATCATCTATACTGCTGTCCGGGTTTTCCATTCTCCACTCTTCAAAGTTGGAGTTTAGAATGGTCATAAGGTATTCCCGGACTGCTGCCGGGTGATAACCCAGTTGCATGTAATACTCCAATCCCAATTCCGGGTCTTTTCTTTTTGAAAGCTTTCTTTTAACTCCGTTGTCCAGCTTCATTAAATGGGCTGTATGGCAATATAACGGCAAATCCCAGCCAAGGGTTGTAAACAACTCATAATGTATTGGCAGGGTTGAAAGCCATTCTTCACCTCTTACAACGTGGGTAACTCTCATCAAATGGTCGTCCACCACATGGGCAAAATGATACGTGGGTATTCCGTTGGCTTTCAGAATAACTATATCCTGAAAATTGACCGGTGATGAAATACGACCCCTTATTGCATCATCAATTTCGAAGTTATCCTCCGGGTTGCCCATGGATTTGAAGCGGATAACGAAGCTGTCGTTGTTTTCTAGGTGCTTCTTAACCTCTTCTAGGGATAGATCCCTGTCAACAGCCCACTTGCCGTAATATCCGGTGTTGACGTTTTGTGCTGTCTGCTGCTCCCTTATTCTGCCAAGCTCTTCTTCAGAACAGAAGCAAGGATAAGCCCTGCCCATTTCAATCAAGTATTTTGCAACGGTCTGATATATTTCTGCCCGGTTGCTCTGAAAATAAGGTCCGTAGTTGCCGGTTTCTCCATCAATGCCTGCTCCCTCGTCAAACTTGAGGTCAAAGAACTCCAAGGAGGTTATGATGGTTTCCACCGCTCCTTCAACCTTGCGTTTTTCATCGGTATCCTCTATACGGAGAATAAATACGCCATTGCTTTGGTGAGCCAAGCGTTCATCGACAAAGGCCCCGTAGAGATTACCCAGATGAATAAATCCCGTAGGACTTGGTGCAAGACGGGTGACTTTTGCTCCGTCAGCTAAACCCCTGTCGGGAAACAGGGTTTCTTCATAATAGGATATTGACTTTGTTATGTTTGGAAAAAGCATGTCGGCTAACTTTTTGTAATCCATAGTATACCTCTTTTTCATTGTATTAAAATTAAAGACGGCTCTTTGTTTGTTAACAAATAACCGCCTTTCTGGTGACCCATAGGGGAATCGAACCCCTGTTTCCACCGTGAGAGGGTGGTGTCTTAACCGCTTGACCAATGGGCCATACTTACGTTAAATTATTATACACCCAATAGATAAATATATCAATAAAAATTTTTTATTTGTTTGTGTCAAGTAAAAGTTGGCAATGATCTCTTCATCCTGTTATTTTATTGGTTTACTTGCTTTGAAGGTCAATGTGAAATCCTCATACTTTTAATTTAGTGAACTTCTTTCTAGAAAGTTTGGCTGGTTATGCATTAAAAACCCACTTTTTTACTATGCAACATAGTTCCACACATTTATTCCACGATCCTCTTGACAACAAGCCTCTTACAGCATGTTTTGAGGCATCAGCGGCATCAACCATTCTGAACAA
>JAAYTO010000264.1 GCA_012523755.1 Clostridium sp.
CATAGAGCTACCGGTTAAGCAGATTAATGAAGACGAAACTCAAACCACAACCGGAATAGATTTTACTATTGACCACGAGGAAAATATAAAGATAGAACTTTCAGATATCGTCTGACCGTAATAAATGCAGAAAGCAACCATGAGACTGTAAAAAATTTTGTGTATGGTAATTAAGGAAATACTCTTTTCAGGTAATGATTAGTAATAGAAACCAGAAGGGAGTATTTTTATGGGAACTTTGCCTAAAGATGTGATTCAGGAAATAATTAGAGACCAAAATTTCAAAAATCCCGCAGATGTATACAGCTTTTTAAAAGAGTCATTTAAAGATGTACTCCAAGAATTGCTCGAAGGAGAGATGGACGCTACTCTGGGCTATTCTAGAGATGAGGCCAGTTCCAAGACAACCGACAATAGTCGTAATGGCTATACAAAAAAGACTGTAAGGAGCGAGTTAGGGCCTGTGGAATTAAGTATTCCTCGTGACCGCAAAGGTGAATTTGAACCTAAGATTGTCCCCAAATTCAAAAGAGATGTATCCGGTATTGAGGAGAAAGTAATTTCCCTTTATGCCAGAGGCCTTTCAACCAGGGATATTCATGATCAAATTAAGGATTTATACGGGGTAGAAATCTCTGCTGAAATGGTCAGTAAAATAACAGATCATATTGTACCTGAAATAAAAGAATGGCAAAATAGACCGCTTGAGAAAATGTATCCATTTATTTTTATGGATGCTATTCACTACAAAATACGAGATGATGCTTGTGTTGTAACCAAAGCAGCGTATGTGGTTATGGGTATAAACATTGAAGGGAATAAAGATATCCTAGGTATTTGGATTGGAGAAAACGAAAGTTCAAAGTTTTGGCTTGGAGTGCTAAATGAACTTAAGAACCGTGGGATTGAAGATGTTTTGCTCTTTTGCGTAGACGGTTTAACTGGAATTAAAGAGGCCATTAATGCTACTTTCCCAAAATCTGAAATACAAAGATGCATCATTCATCAACTTCGAAACTCCTTTAAATTTGTATCATACAAAGATTTAAAGGCTTTTTCTAAAGATTTTAAATCTGTTTATTCGGCTCCCAGCGAAGAAGCCGCAATGGACAATCTGATTGAAGTGAAAAACAGGTGGGGCAAACAATATCCCTATGCCTTTAAGAGCTGGGAAAACAATTGGGAGGTATTAAGCCCCTTTTACAAGTACCCAAATGAGGTTAGAAGAATCGTTTATACAACTAATATTATTGAAGGCGTAAATCGGCAATTTAGAAAAGTTACAAAGACAAAATCTGTATTCCCATCAGATGCTTCACTTGAAAAAATGCTATACTTGGCTACGAGAAATGTTATTAAAAAGTGGACACAAAGATATCGGAATTGGGATCAGGTTTTAAGTCAACTGATGATTATGTATGAAGATCGGCTTTTGAAATACATTTAAACCTACCTCCACCGCATTCAAAGGACTCGTCCTCTTTGCCGGACGGGCTATACCTTCAATACATTTTGATACCAGGCTTTGAAGGTATAGTCCGTCCATTATGAATAATTATTAACAAAAGTATACACACCTAAGCATAAAAACTAGAATTTGGGGAATAATCTCTTTTGTAAAAAATCGTTTAACACCAAATTACATAAACTAATCTATTATCTGAAAAGAATTGAAATTCATTTATACACAAAAAACTTTTCATTCCCCCAACCATCATAACAGACAGTCGCTTTCTGCATTATGGGTTTATATTGGTTAGGAATTCTTTACTTCAAACTCTTTCATAAACTCAACCAAAGCCTTTACTCCCTCAACAGGCATTGCATTGTAAATGCTTGCTCTCATACC
>JAAYTO010000265.1 GCA_012523755.1 Clostridium sp.
GAAAAGCAAGGGTATTTAAGTCTTCTTAAATATTACCTTGAAGTTAGAGTGTAAACTATGAAACCGCCGTATACGTGAACCGTACGTACGGTGGTGTGGGAGGTCGGTAAATAAAATAATTATTTACCTCCTACCCGATTTTATCAATCTTTTGTTTATCTTGTTTAAATGGTCTTTTTAGGTTGGTATTAATTAATTATAGGACCATGGTACTATTTCTATGGTTATACGATGGTTAACTTTCTAATAGGAGTTGAAAAGTATACTAGAAATTATATATAATAATAGTATATGATGATAGTATCTTGCACTCTTACATAAATTGACTTATCCAGATTAGTAAATTAAATTTTCCAATATTACTCTTTTGATATTAATCACAATATTTTGAAATTTGCGAATACTTAGTCTTAATCGGAGGAATGAGATGAAAATCGATGGGTTTAAGCTGTTTTTATCTTTAGTATTGTTTTTGTTGATTAGCAATCAAATAATATATGCTGCTCCAGAGATGATTATTAATGAAAATAAAGCTATATATCCTTTATATAAACATGTTTTGGGTTTTAAGGACGATAGGTATATATTTGCTATAGTTTTAATATCGATTCTTTTTGTAATTATGCATATCTATATACGATACTTAAGAAGAAGGATATCCGGGGCATATAGCGAGCTTGCAAAGAAAAATAAATGGTTTAAGATTATTTTGTCAAGTTTAGGAGAGGCAGTAATTACAACAGATGAAAAGGGAATTGTCACATTTAGCAACTTGGAGACACAGAAACTTTTAGGAATGTACGAAGATGAGATTCAAGGCAAGGAACTTGACATGCTTTTTTCGAATTTTTGTGATTCTGAGGGCAATGTGTACAGGATTCCCGTTGAAGAAGTTGTAAAAAACGGATTGGTGATAAGCCTTGAAGGTAATATCAGGTTTGATAATACAGATGAAAAAAAGTTATTGGCAGGTACTGTAGCTCCAATAAGAAATAACACGGAAATTATTATTGGCACAGTTATTGCACTTAAGGATATAACAGAACTAAAGAAAAAGGATGAAATTCTCTACAATATGGAGTATTACGATTCTCTTACAGGGCTTCCCAATAAGAGCCTGTTTTCGGATCGGCTAAATATGGCTTTAGCACAAGCACGCCGTAATAAGGAAATGTGTGCGGTAATAATACTTGATCTTGATAATTTTAAGACAATTAATGACACTTTAGGTCACTCTGTTGGTGATGTACTTTTAAAGCAGGTGGCTCAAAAAATTAAGAGTATTTTAAGGGAAGTTGATACGGTTGCAAGAATTGGCGGAGATGAGTTTATAATACTTCAACCTCAGATAAAGAAGATAAGTGATGCAACCAGGATTGCAGACAGGATATTGGAGAAATTCCAGCATCCTTGGGTACTGAAAGGGAAAGAGTATTATATTACTGCAAGTATGGGTATTGGAATATACCCGAATGACGGACAGGATGGGCAAACTATTTTTAAAAATGCAGATACTGCATTAAACAGAGCCAAGGAATTGGGAAGAAACAATTACCAGTTGTATGCAGAGTCTATGAATGCCAAGGTTATGCAAAAGCTGGATATGGAGAGCAATTTGAGACGTGCTATTGAAAGAGAAGAGTTTGTTTTATTTTATCAGCCTCAGGTTGATATAAGAAGCGGTAAAATTGTGGGAATGGAAGCTCTTTTAAGATGGTATCGTCCGGAATATGGGCTTGTGCCTCCTATGGAGTTTATTTCTCTTGCGGAAGAATCCGGGTTGATAGTACCAATAGGAGAATGGGTTATTAAAACTGTGTTCAGGCAGAATAAAAAATGGATTGATAGTGGGATAGGGCCGCAACTGATAGCAGTGAACCTATCGGCAAGACAGTTTCAACAGCATGATCTTGTAGAGTTGATTGAAAGGTTTCGGCGTGAGGCAGAACTCAGACCTGAACTGATTGAATTGGAAATAACAGAAAGCACTGCTATGAGAGATCTGGAGTTTACAATAGATATTTTGAATCAATTAAGGGAGATAGGAATAAGGATATCTCTGGATGATTTTGGTATTGGCTATTCTTCACTAAACTACTTACGGCAGCTTCCAATAAACACCTTGAAAATTGACAAGAGCTTTGTGCAGGAAATAACCACAAATTCTAATGCGGAGGCTATTGCGAATACTGTTATTGACCTTGCGCACAAGATGAACCTTACAGTTGTTGCAGAGGGTGTGGAGACAAAAGAACAGCTTTGTTTTCTAAAAAATGAGGGGTGTGACAGGGCACAGGGTTATTTCTTTAGCAAACCTTTACCTGCTAGTGAAATAGAAAAGATGCTTCGAGACAAAGTATCTTTTTATGATGTTTGTGAAAAACATCGATCTTAAAAATGTTGGTTTTAATGATTTATTAACATAATGAATATCATTCTCCGGAAATCCCAAAATGCATTTCCTCTAAAATTTAATTATAAATTTTTATGTTATATTGCTATTACAACCTCCCTAGAGTATAATACTTTTTATAGAAGGAGGGAGAGATAATGAGGGCAGTTATTTCGGTTATTGGAAAGGATAAGATAGGAATTATTGCTGCTATAAGCAATATTCTTGCAAACTGTCGAGTGAATATTTTGGATATATCTCAGACAACCATGCAGGATGTTTTTACGATGATAATGCTTTTAGACATATCACAGCTTTGCATCCCATTTACGGAGCTTTCGGAGCAGCTTGAGCAAAAGGGCACTGAAATGGGGCTTTCGGTAAAAATTCAGCATGAAGAAATATTTAATTCAATGCATCGTATATAAGGGAGGAAACTGAGGTGTTAATGCCTTTTGAAATAATAGAAACCATAAAAATGATTCAGCAGGAAAACCTTGATATAAGGACGATCACAATGGGAATATCCCTTAGGGATTGTGCATGTTCAAATGGCAAGGAATCAAGAAAAAAAATATATGACAAGATAACGAGGCTTGCAGAAAACCTTGTGAAGGTTGGAGAAGACATAGAAAAGGAATATGGAGTTCCGATAGTTAACAAGAGAATCTCTGTTACGCCGATTTCTCTCATTGCAGAAAGCTGTGATGATGAAAATTATGTGGAGTTTGCAAAAACTTTAGACAGAGCCGCCGCAACCGTTGGTGTTAATTTTATTGGCGGTTTTTCCGCGTTGGTTCATAAGGGATATACGGTGGGGGACAGAAGGCTTATTGCTTCCATTCCGGAAGCTCTTAGCAGCACTAAAAAGGTTTGCTCTTCCGTTAACCTTGCCACTACAAAATCCGGTATAAACATGGATGCTGTTAAGGAAATGGGAAGGATTATAAAAAAGTCTGCCGAACTTACAGCAGACAGCGGGGGCATGGCCTGTGCAAAGCTGGTTGTATTTGCCAACGTGCCTGAGGACAATCCTTTTATGGCTGGGGCTTTTCATGGGGTGGGGGAACCGGAATGTGTTATAAACGTTGGGGTCAGCGGTCCGGGTACTGTTAAGTCAGCCTTGGAAAAGGTTAAGGGTGCTGATTTTGAGACCGTATCTGAGACCATTAAAAAGACAGCTTTTAAAATAACAAGAATGGGTCAGTTGGTTGCCTATGAGGCATCGAGGCGTCTTGGAGCATCCTTTGGGATCGTTGATTTGTCATTAGCACCTACTCCGGCAATAGGGGACAGTGTTGCCCATATATTGGAGGAAATGGGACTTGAAAAGTGCGGGGCTCATGGTACTACTGCCGCATTAGCTCTTCTCAATGATGCAGTAAAGAAGGGCGGAACAATGGCCTCTTCTTATGTTGGTGGTTTAAGTGGTGCATTTATTCCTGTAAGTGAAGATGCGGGTATGATTGATGCAGTTAAGGCTGGGGCTTTGTCAATAGAAAAGCTTGAGGCAATGACATGTGTTTGTTCTGTAGGTTTGGATATGATAGTAGTTCCCGGCGATACAAGTGCAGAAACAATTTCGGCGATTATAGCGGATGAGGCAGCCATAGGTGTAATAAACAATAAGACAACAGCAGTCCGGATAATTCCGTCACCGGGTAAAAAAATCGGTGATGTGGTGGAATTCGGAGGGCTTTTAGGTTCCGGTCCCGTAATGAAGGTAAGCAAATTCAGCAGCAGGAAGTTTATTGAAAGAGGGGGAAGGATACCTGCACCTATCCATAGCCTTCGAAATTAGCTTTAATCAAAAGTATATTTTGCAACAAGATAAAATGTATCTGCCGGTTTGGGGTATGGAAAAAAGAAAGTCAGAATTGCCCCTTAAAAAAACTCATTGTTCGTATATATACAAAGAGAGTTTTATATTCGAATTTTTGAGGGGGTATTATTTTGGCAAGAAAAATAATTTCATTATTTCTATGCTTTTTATTTATGTTCACACTGTTTTATCCTTTTGTCAGCCCTACCTTGGTTAAGGCTGCAACCTTTGCCAAAGGGGCGGATGTAAGCTGGCTTCCACAGATGGAAGAGAGAGGGTATAAGTTTTATGACGACAACGGTGTTGCTAAAGATTGTCTTCAAATATTAAAAGGACATGGAATCGATTCCATCAGGCTTAGGGTATGGGTTAATCCGTCGAAAGACCCCTATTCCGGTCATTGCAGCAAGGAAGATACTGTAAAGATGGCAAAGCGTTGTGCAGATATGGGATTTAGAATTATGATCGATTTTCATTACAGCGATTCATGGGCAGACCCGGGAAAGCAATACAAACCTGCGGCATGGAACAATCACAACATAACCCAGCTCCAGGCAGATGTTTATAACCATACCTATGATGTATTGAGTGCATTAAAAGCCAACGGAGTTACCCCCGAATGGGTTCAGGTAGGCAATGAAACCAATGACGGAATGTTGTGGGAGGAAGGCAGAGCCTCTAAAAACATGAAGAACTTTGCACTTTTTGTTAACAGCGGATATGACGCTGTCAAGGCTGTTTTCAGCGATGCAAAAGTAATTGTCCACATATCCAACGGGCATAATAACAGCTTGTTTAGATGGATTTTCGACGGTCTTCGCGATAACGGGGCGAAGTTTGATGTAATTGGAATGTCCCTTTATCCCGAGGTTGATAACTGGTTCAGCTTAAGTAATCAGTGCCTTTCAAATATGAATGATATGGTATCAAGATACGGAAAGGAAGTAATGATTTGCGAAGTTGGAATGCCAACTTACCCAGCTTCCGAAAGCAAAGCTTTCCTTACGGACATTATCAATAAGACAAGAACGGTATCGGGAGGAAAAGGCTTGGGGGTATTCTATTGGGAGCCCCAATGCTATAATTGGGCAGGATACGGCAAGGGGGCATGGTATGATGATGGAAGACCCTCGGAGGCCATGGATGCCTTTCTGGAAGGGGTAATCCCCACACCAACTCCAACATTAACGCCGACACCTACTCCAACTCCAACGTCTTCAACGGGATTGCCGGGAGATTTAAACGGTGACGGTGATATAAATTCAACGGATCTAACTCTCTTAAAAAGGTATGTTCTTCAGAAAATTGATGATTTTCCTGTTGCCGATGATAAAAAAGCAGCCGATTTAAACGAGGATGGGTATATTGATTCAACGGATATTACTATTTTGAAAAGATATTTACTGCGTAAAATAAAAACATTGCCCTATGTAGTATAAAGTTGTTTAACTGGATGGAACAACGAGTACAATCACTAACCCTTCCATCAGGGTTGTAAACTTGTCTTACGGCAGTGTTCAGTTCCGGCGGAGTAGCACTTATATAAATCTCTTGTTCAGAACCGCTAACTGTACCGGGTTTTGTGCCGAGGTGTAGGGTTTTGGTGTTATTATCATAATCTTGAAGAAGAATTGAACTGATAATTAATAACCCTGTTCGTACATATCTTCGGACAGGGTTGATGAGCGAAAAAAGCGGTCAAAAAGAATGAGTAGATTGCGGTCAAAAAGGACGGACAGTGGTACTAATTTTAAATTAACAAACTTGGACTTAATTTAAACAGGGAAGAAAGTTTATTGATAATGAAAAGTATATTATAGAAAAGAATCAGGTGAGAAGTGGTATAGTGAAGAAGTTTACGATATTTCAGGGAATGCTTGGTATTCATTATCCCTCCAAGCCCTCCACATTAAATTTATATCATAGTCGGTAACCGTTGTCTGTGCCCTCATTATATCGTTTTCGGGAACCTCACTAGGTGCATCTTTTCTGTTTAAATCTCTGTATTCAGGCAAAATCAGACCGATTATTCTTGTTTGCAAAAAACTACCGTCATCTTTTCCATATGCGTCCCCCAGGCCAAGGACATGACCAAATTCGTGGGCGGCGTCGTTCATCACCTGCTTCCAATCCCTGCTTAGGGTTTCGCTGTAATGAGCATACAACACCATCTTAGTCGGTATGTATTCTACGGACCATCCTAAGGGCTTATATCTGACTCCATTCCTGTCTCCGTATTTTTTCAACTCAATATTAATCGCGTTTTTCTTTGTTCTTTCCACCAAGACTTTTACGCTGACTTTCTGCGATTCGAGATTATATTCTCCAGTCCACTTTTCAAATCCTTTAATTACTAGGTCTTCAAAAAGCATTTTGTTGTAGTTGTTATTCCTCTTTCTATACAGCTCCGTAGATTCTTCGTATATTAATGTTCCTAATGCTTCTCCGGTGAAATTAACTTTAGCCCTAATGAAGATGTTGTTTTCTTTTCTTATAACCTGTAC